>JBPPMV010000147.1:0-2900 GCA_051306235.1 Mycobacterium sp.
TTCCAGGTGCCGGTGACGTTGACGTCCATGGTGTCGCGGAACGACTCCGGGGTGATGTCGTTCCACGCTTCGGGGATGGTGATCCCGGCGTTCGCGACGATGACGTCGAGGCGGCCCAGTTCGGCCACGCCATCGTTCACGACGGACTTCAGGCCGTCGTGGTCGCGGATGTCAACGACGCGGTGGAAGATCCGCCGCCCCGTCGCCTTGACCAGGTCGACGGTTTCGGCGAACTCATCGGCGGTGGCCGACAGATAGGGCACCTTGGCCGGGAGCGGCCCGGCGATGTCGACGGCGATGATATCGGCACCCTCGTTGGCCATCCGGATCGCATGTGCGCGGCCCTGGCCGCGTGCGGCTCCGGTGATGAACGCAACCTTGTCGGTCAGCAACCCTGGCATCGTGCTCCTTTGCATATCGCGGCAGTTGCGGACGATACTACTGTAAGCTGTTCAGTACCTGGTTAGGACCCGGAAGGTATACCTGTAAAAGTTCCGTTCACCTGGAAAGTCACCGGCTGGTTCATGATCGGCTGGTCGGCTGAATTCCTCGCCGGCGAGACCCGCCCACTGCGCTATTTCGGTGAGGACATGGTCGCCTGGCGCGGTGAGGACGGCGCGCTGCACCTGATGGAGGGCCACTGTAAGCACCTCGGTGCCTCCCTCGGTCACGGCGGCAAGATCGTCGGCGATTGTGTCGAATGCCCGTTCCACGGGTGGCGGTGGGGACCCGACGGCACCAACCGCTACATCCCGTATCAGCCCGACAAGCCCAATCGGGGCCTGCGGCTGCGGACCTACCCGATCGCCGAACAGCACGGCTGTGTCTTCATGTGGTTCCAGCCGCACGGCGAGCCGCCGCAGTGGGACCTGCCGGACATTTTCGACAAGTTTCCCCAGTTCCAGGCCGATCCCGATGCGTACTACCGGCCCTACCCGGAGTTCTCCCGGTTCGCCCAGAACGAACCCGTGCATCCTCAGATCGTCGCCGAGAACGGCCCCGACAGTGCGCATTTCCGCTACGTACACCGCGCCACCGTGACGCCGGTCTGCCTGGACTGGAAGGTCGTGGACAACGAGTGGCAGTTCCTCACCGGCTGGCCCGACGCCCGCAGCGAGGACCCCGACAAGATGGCGCTCGACATCCACAGCCACTTCTCCGGGCTGGGCTTCGCCATCAGCGTCTTCGAGGGCGCCTCCAATCACCGGCTGATCTTCGCGTGCACGCCGGTCGACGATCAGGTGTCGAACATGTTCTATTCGATCTGGTGGCCCAAACAGCCCGGTGACACCTCCGACATCCCGCCCGAGGACGTCCGTGCACGCGTCGAGAAGCAGTATCTGGTGACGGTCTGGGACGACCTCGACATCTGGCGCTACCAGAAGTACATCGAGCGACCGTCGCTGTCCAAGATCGATGCGAAACCCTATATGGCCATGCGTAAATGGGCCACGCAATTCTACGAGGTGCCACCGGTCAGCCGGGCGAGCGAAGCGACGGGGAGTATGACAGCCCCGGTGCCGACGGCGTGACCACGGCGATCATCACCCAGGAACTCCAGGGTGCGGTCGTCGGCCCGAACGCCGGACTTGCCGTGCTGGCCCGCGAGGCGCAGCGGGTGGCATTGCCCAATATCGGCAGGCTGCTGCCTGCTGCCCGCGCGGCCGGCCACCACGTCGTGCACTGCCTGGTGCAACGTCGGCCCGACGGCCTGGGCTCCAACCACAACGCCCGGCTGTTCGCGGCCGGTAAGCGCTCAGTCGATATCACCCCCGGCAGTGACGGCGCCACCCTGCTACCCGAATTCGGGCCGGAGCCCACGGATCTGGTGCTGTCGCGCTGGCACGGCGTCGGACCGATGGGCGGCACCGATCTCGATGCGATCCTGCGCAACCTCGGCGTCACCACCATCGTCGCGGTCGGGGTCTCACTGAACATCGCGATCCCCAATCTGGTGATGGATGCCGTCAACGCCGGCTATCGGGTGGTGCTCCCCCGGGACGCAGTCGCCCGCGTCCCCACCGAATACGGTGCGGCCGTCATCGACAACAGCCTGGCCCTGCTGGCCACCATCACCACCACCGACGAACTCATCGACTCCTGGAAGAGGCCATGACCCAATTCACCGTCCCCGCAGTGGCCGAAGCCGTCGCCGCCGCGATCCCCGACCGCACGCTGGTGGCCCAGGGCGAGCGCCGATACAGCTACCGGCACATCATCGACCGGGCCGGCCGGCTGGCGGCATACCTGCATGCGCAGGGCCTGGGTTGCCACACCGACCGCGGGTCGCTGGCCGGCCACCAGGTGGGCCAGGACCTGCTCGGTATATACGCCTACAACGGGCCGGAGTTCGTCGAGGGTCTGCTCGGATCCTTCCGCGCCCGGGTCGCCCCCTTCAACGTCAACTACCGCTACGTCGAGAACGAACTGCAGTATCTGCTGGCCGATTCCCAGGCTTCGGCGTTGCTCTACCACGCCGCCTTCGCGCCGCGGGTCGCCGAGATCCGCGACGAGTTGCCGAACCTGAAGGTGCTCATCCAGATCGCCGACGGGTCGGGTAACGAATTACTTTACGGGGCGGTCGATTACGAGTCGATCGTCACCGCCGAGACCGACCCGCCGCCGGTGACCCCGTCCCCCGATGATCTCTACATCCTCTACACCGGCGGCACCACGGGCATGCCCAAGGGCGTGCTGTGGCGCCAGCACGACATCTTCATGACCGCCTTCGGCGGCCGCAACATGATGACCGGCGAGCGTGCCGGGTCCATCGACGAGATCGTCGGCCGGGTCGCCGAGAACCCCGGCACCAAGCTGCTGATCCTGCCGCCGCTGATCCACGGCGCCGCGCAATGGGCCGCCATGACGGCCATCACCACCGGCCAGACCCTGGTCTTCCC
>JBPPMV010000148.1:0-3856 GCA_051306235.1 Mycobacterium sp.
TCGTCGGGCACCGCCGGCTGCTTTCCCTGCAGCACGGCGATACCGACCAGATCCCCGGCCTGCGATCCCTGGTCGACAGACTCGGTGCTCAGCTGTCGTCCTGCCGGCACGATCGGTGAATTGACCACCGACAAAAGCTTTTCCGATGAATTCGCGTCGACGAACTGCGGGGTCAACGCGATCGTTCCGCTGACGGTCGCGCCGCCCTGCCCGACCATCCGCACCACGGCGTCCACATCGTCATCGGCGGCGTCCGGGGTCCGCACGATCACCACCGACTTGTCCCGCAGGGTGTCACGCAGGATCCGCGGGGCCATGATGCCGTCGAATTCTCCGGCCGCGCTCAGCTTTTCGTTGAGCGCGTTCTTGTCATCGGTCAGGGTGTCGATTTCGCTGCGCAGGTCGGCCTTGTCGCTACGGAGCCCGGAGAGCACGGTGTCGGCGAACAGCCCCGAACCCAGCACCACCCCGATGGCCAGCGCGAGGAAGACGGCCGCCAACGAAATGGCATGTGAGCGCAGTGAAATCACGATTACCCCATCAGAGATTCGGCTAGGAGACCAAGCCCTGGGCCCACAACAGGAAGCGGTTCCAGTAGTCGACAACCCAGTCGATCACCGTCGCGTCGACGCGGGTCACCCACAGCGCGACGATGACGGCGACCAGCATCGCCAGCACCAGCAGCGCGATGGCGCCGGCAGAGACCCGGCTGCGATACAGCGTGGCCACGGCCTTGGCGTCGACCAGCTTCTCGCCGACCTTGAGCCGGGTCAGGAAGGTCGACGGGTTGCTCTGCTGGCGGGACCGGTCGAAGAACTCCTCGATGGTGGCGCTGTGGCCCGCGGTCACGATCAGCGATGCGCCGTGGTGATGGCACAGCAGCAGGGCCAGGTCGGCGGCCGAACCGGCAGCCGGGAAGGTCATGGCTCCCACGCCGAGGTCCTGGATGCGCTCCAGTCCGGGCGCGTGTCCGTCGGCATCGGCGGGCAGCACCACCTGGGCGCCGCAACGCAGGGCGTCGGTGCTGATGGTGCTGGGATCGCCGACGATCAGCGCGGGGCGGTAGCCGCCCTTGCGCAGCAGATCGGCGCCGGCGCCGACACCGACGAGCACCGGCTGGTACTCCTTGATGAACGGCTTGAGGGCCTTGAGATCCTCGGCGGCACTGGGTCCGTCGGCGACCACGACGACGTGCCTGCGGTTCATGTCGACGTCGATATCGGGGATGCCCATACCGTCGATCAGCAGCGGGCTCTCGCTGCGGATGAACTCGATGGTGTTACCGGCGAAGGCTTCCAGATGTGCCACCAGACCGCTCTTGGCCTCCACCATGAGCTCATGGATCTCCAGGTCGGTGCGTTCGGTGCCGAGCGCGATGCGCCGGTCGCCGGAGTAGACGCCGCCGTTGTTGAGGCGGATCCGTGCGCCGTCCTTGATCTTCTTGAAGATCTCCGGGCCGGCCTCGTCGATGAGGACGATGCCGTTGGCCACCAGGACTTCCGGGCCCAGGTTGGGGTAGCGGCCGGAGATGGACGGTGAGCAGTTGACCACGCCCGCGACTTCGGCTTCGACGAGCGCGTCAGCGGTGATCCTGTCCAGGTCCTGCGCATCGAGGACGACGATGTCGCCCGGACCGATGCGTCGGAGCAATCGGTCGACATCGCGATCAACGCGGGCAGTACCGATTACGCCCGGCTTTGAGCTGGCATTACGCGATAGCAACGCTGACATCTTCATGCGGCGATTCTGGCCGCCAACCCTCAAGTTGAGGTGGAGGCGCGCCGTAACACCAGCCCCACGAGTTTTCTTTTGTCACATCTGCAACATCAGCACGGTCTCAATCGCGCGTCGCTGCGTAGTGCCGCGCCGCCTTGGCCCGGTTACCGCAGGTGGTCATCGAATGCCAGCGACGGGTGCCGTTTTTCGAAGTGTCGTAGAACCAGAGCACGCAGTGCTCGTGTGCGCACTGCTTGATCCGGCCGGGCGCCTGCCCGAGCAGGCGGAGCAGGTCCTCGGCGGCCAACCAACCCGGAAGCCATTCGACTCGGCCCACTTCGATGTCATCCCGCGGTCCGGATGCGGTGAGGATGCGCCGAACCCGCCCATGATCGAGGACGTCATTGAGATCATCGGCAGCATCCTCGGCCAGCACCCGCAGCACGGCGTCGCGGGCACGGACGAGCGCGACCCGGGTCTTCTCATCGGCGGGGCAGCGGTCGTCGAGGTCGTTGGCCACCAGCCAGCACCGCAGTCCCGCCACATCGGCGAGGAGATCCTGTTGACCATCGGGTGACATCCACCTGGTGTTCAGCAGATCCAGCGCAAGGGGTTCCCCGACGTGCGGGCGCGGATCACGCATACCGGAGTTTAACCCACTAACCGGTGAAATTGACTTAGACGGTTGACACGCATCGACGCGGCTTCTAACCTTCAAATTGATAACAACGGTTATACGGAGGATCAGGATGACCATATCGACAGCACCGCGCCTCGCCCCCGGTCACGTAGGGCTCAATGTCACCGACCTGGACCGGTCGGTGGATTTCTACCGGCGCGCGCTGGGTTTCGAGCCGTTGAGCATCAGCAGCGACGGCGATCACCGGTTCGCCTTCCTGGGCATCGACGGCGACCTGCGGCTGACCCTGTGGCAGCAGAGTGACGGCGAGTTCTCCACCCGCACACCCGGCCTGCACCATCTTTCGTTCCAGGTCGACACCCTCGAGCAGGTCCGCACGGTGGAGTCGGCCGTCAAGGACCTCGGCGCGACTTCGCCCACGACGGCGTCGTCGCGCACGGCGAAGGCGCGACCTCGGGCGGCATCTTCTTCACCGATCCCGACGGCATCCGGCTGGAGGTCTTCGCACCGCGCGGTGCCGAGGCCGAGCCCGCACCGACCGGCGCGGCGCCCACCTGCGGATTCTTCTGAGCCGCGCGATGACCATCTATCACCCCGGCGAGCTCGCGGTGCAACGCCGGTTGGGCCAGAGCGAGCTGGCCGAACGCGTCGGCCGGATGGTGCGCACCGAGATACCGGATGCCGCCGCGGCATTTCTGGCCGAGCAGCCGATGATCGTGCTCGCCGCCGCGGATGACACCGGCCGCATATGGGCAAGCCTGGTCACCGGACCGCCCGGGTTCGCCCGCACCGACGGCGATGACGACATCAGCATCACGGCGTTGCCCGTGTCCGGTGACCCCCTGCACGATGTGCTGACCGGAGAGCCACGACGGGTCGGCATGATCGCCGTGCAGCCCCAGACCAGGCGCCGGATGCGGATCAACGGTGTCGCCGAGCCGACCGGCGACGGCCTTCGCATCCACCCCGATCAGGTGTACTCGAACTGCCCTAAGTACATCTCGCGCAGGCACATCGACAGTGTGGCGGGGGCATCCGGTCAACCGGCGATCAGGCACGCGACAACGCTCGACGCGCGTATGCAGCAGATCGTCGCAGCCACCGATACCTTCTTCGTCGGCTCCGCCGATCCCGACGGCAATGCCGATGCCTCCCATCGCGGCGGCAATCCCGGCTTCCTGCAGGTGCTTTCGCCGACGCGGCTGCGCTGGCCCGACTATCGGGGCAACTCGATGTTCATGACATTGGGCAATATCAGCGCCGACCCACGCTGCGGGTTGTTGATCCTCGACTGGCAGACCGGGGCCACCCTGCAACTCACCGGTACCGCCGAGATCATCTGGGACAGCGAGCCCGGTGCACAGTGTTCGGTGGAGTTCACCATCGCAGAGGTGGTCGAGGTGACCGATGTCAGCCCGCTGCGCTGGAGCAGCGCCGAGCTGTCCCCCGCCAATCCGGCCTGAACTATTCGGCGCGGTCCTGCTGGGCCGACTCCCACAG
>JBPPMV010000149.1:0-5194 GCA_051306235.1 Mycobacterium sp.
TCCATCGCCAAGGAGATCGAGCTGGAGGACCCGTACGAGAAGATCGGCGCCGAGCTGGTCAAAGAGGTCGCCAAGAAGACCGATGACGTCGCAGGCGACGGCACCACCACCGCCACCGTGCTCGCCCAGGCGCTGGTTCGCGAAGGCCTGCGCAACGTCGCAGCCGGCGCCAACCCGCTCGGCCTGAAGCGCGGCATCGAGAAGGCCGTCGAGGCCGTCACCGCTCGCCTGCTCGCGACCGCCAAAGAGGTCGAGACCAAGGAGCAGATCGCTGCCACCGCCGGCATCTCCGCCGGTGACCAGTCCATCGGTGACCTGATCGCCGAGGCACTGGACAAGGTCGGCAACGAGGGTGTCATCACCGTCGAAGAGTCCAACACCTTCGGCCTGCAGCTCGAGCTCACCGAGGGTATGCGCTTCGACAAGGGCTACATCTCGGGTTACTTCGTGACCGACGCCGAGCGTCAGGAAGCGGTCCTGGAGGATCCCTACATCCTGCTGGTCAGCTCGAAGGTCTCGACCGTGAAGGACCTGCTGCCCCTGCTGGAGAAGGTCATCCAGTCCGGTAAGCCGTTGCTGATCATCGCCGAGGACGTCGAGGGCGAAGCTCTGTCGACCCTGGTGGTCAACAAGATCCGTGGCACCTTCAAGTCCGTCGCCGTCAAGGCACCGGGCTTCGGTGACCGCCGCAAGGCCATGCTGCAGGACATCGCGATCCTGACCGGTGGCCAGGTTGTCAGCGAAGAGGTCGGCCTGTCCCTGGAGACCGCTGACATCGCCCTGCTGGGCACCGCCCGCAAGGTCGTCATCACCAAGGACGAGACCACCATCGTCGAAGGTGCCGGCGACTCCGACGCCATCGCCGGTCGCGTGGCGCAGATCCGTGCCGAGATCGAGAACAGCGATTCCGACTACGACCGCGAGAAGCTGCAGGAGCGCCTGGCCAAGCTGGCCGGCGGCGTTGCAGTCATCAAGGCCGGAGCTGCCACCGAGGTGGAGCTCAAGGAGCGCAAGCACCGCATCGAAGATGCCGTGCGCAACGCCAAGGCTGCCGTCGAAGAGGGCATCGTCGCCGGTGGCGGCGTGGCTCTGCTGCAGTCCTCCCCGGCGCTCGACGAGCTCAAGCTCGAGGGTGACGAGGCGACCGGTGCCAACATCGTGCGCGTCGCGCTGTCGGCTCCGCTCAAGCAGATCGCCTTCAACGGTGGTCTGGAGCCCGGTGTCGTCGCCGAGAAGGTGTCGAACCTGCCCGATGGTCACGGACTGAACGCCGCGACCAATGTGTACGAGGACCTGCTGGCCGCCGGCGTTGCCGACCCGGTCAAGGTCACCCGGTCGGCGCTGCAGAACGCGGCGTCCATCGCGGCGCTGTTCCTCACCACCGAGGCTGTCGTCGCCGACAAGCCGGAGAAGGCCGGAGCGCCCGCGGGCGACCCGACCGGTGGCATGGGCGGTATGGACTTCTAAGTCCCGTTACGAGAAGAGCCCGGTCCCGTTCGCGGGGCCGGGCTTTTTCGTGTGCAATGTCAGCCTGACAGCGCCGCCATCGATATATATGCATGGCACGGCTCTCAGAGTGACATTGCGATCGGTCCACGATGTGATCGTCTCCGGATGGCGGACAGAATGTCGGCGACGACCACGTCCCAGCGATAGATGACATCCTCATAGGTCAGTCGAATCACCACAAACCCCGATCCGGCAGCCACTCTGTCCCTGGTCCGGTCGGCCTGATATCTGGGCAGGTGGTGCTCACGGCTGTCTGCTTCGATGATGAGTCGATCGCCCACCAGAAAATCGACCCGCCCCACTCCCGCAATGTCCACTTGGGTCTGTAGCTGGATTCCTCGGGCGCGCAGCCGCAACCGGATGATCGTCTCGGTACCGGACTCGCTGCCGACATCGCATCGCTCGGCGAGATTCAGGTGGGCAAAGCGTGACGCCGCCACGATCGCTCGTGCATCCGCCATCTCGATCATCCGCTTGTTCAGCATCGAGTCCAGGACAACGACGAGGCCCTCGGCGCCGACGCAGTTCGCCGCCGATGCGACCGCGATGTCCATCGGGTCGACCGCACCGACGATGGGTGGATTCAGCCGATAGGGGTGGCAGGACCTGACTCCTGGACGGGTCTGGCGGGCCCGCGACGAGTACCGGATGTGCAGTGCGGAATCCGGAACCCAGACGCGGCTGAAGCGCAGTGCCGACGCACAACTCAGCACACCGCCGGCTGCGACCGCGCGGACGACCTGAGGGTCGGCGGACTGACTGGCATACCAGCCGCGCCGCACCTGGCGCCAACCTTGCGCCGTGATTCGCGATGGCGGTATCCCGGCAGCACGCAGCTGTGCGGTGGACACCACCCCACCGTTCGCCGCGAGGACGTGCGCAATGCCTGCCACCGCTCAATTGCAGCTCACGAAAAGTGGTGAACAACAGCCCCGGTCGCCAACCTGTGGATAACTCAGTGAGGTCTGATCAGCCCTTCAGCGGCAGACAGTCGTGCAGGCCGCCGGGGTCGGTGCCGGTGCCCGGTTCGATGGCGCTGCGGTGCAGCACGGCACGGCTCGGTGTCAGCCGCACACCGGCATCGGTGACCTCGGCCGTGCCGTCCACGATCAGTGAGTAGCCGGTCGGTTCCCGCGGGGGCATGAGCACGGTGACAGCGTCATGGGTGCCGGCGTTGCGCCGGGTGGTCCCGCCCAGCGGACCGATGGTGAACATGCCGTCTTCCCACACCGGGGTGACGGCCACCGTGTGTGCGCTGAAATCGTCGCCGACGGTGATCAGATACCCGAACGGGAAATCGACCAGAGTCTCGGCCAGCTTGTCCAGATCCACCTTGACGCTCATGAAACGACACTATGCGAGTCGCACGAGGCTGCGCAGTGCACAATCGTGACCATGCAGCTGATCGGCCATGGGGCACCCCAGCTAGACGTCAAGGCAGTCCCCGGACTCGTCGACGCGCTGCGCTGGACCGAGGTCACCGTGCGCCAGACTGCGCGCCGGGCCGCGGCGTTGGCGTCGCTGATCGACCGGGCGGGTTCGACGCTCGACGATATCGCCGAGCTCCGCCGCGCGGCGCAGATCATTGCCGGCAGCCTGTCCGAACTCGGTGACAGTGCGGCGGGCATCGATCGCAATGCGAGCAAGATTGCCGACGAGATCGCGGGCCTGAGCACCGCGGCGCAGGGCATCGACACCCACGCCGAGAAGTTGGCGACGGGGATCGACGAACTCATGGCGATCCTGCCCACACTGCAAAGGCTGACCGAGATCGTCGATCCGCTGGACAACACCGTGGTCCGCCTCGGGAAGTTCGTCGACCGGATACCGGGGTCCGGTCGCCGCCGCGCGCCCTGACCCCTGGTTAGGGTTGTGTCATGCCGCTTCCCCCGATCTCACCCACCTCCACCGCGCTCGTCACCGGAGCGTCCTCGGGGATCGGCGCCGATATCGCCCGGGAGCTGGCCGCTCGCGGATACGGCCTCACCCTCGTCGCACGCCGCGAAGACCGGTTGCGTGACCTCGCCGACGAGCTCGCCAAGGATGTCCGCGTCGAGGTCATCGCGGCCGATATCGCGGACCCCGCCGCCAGGGCGGACCTGCTGCCCGAGACGGAACGGCGCGGCCTGACCGTCGACATCCTGGTCAACAACGCCGGCCTCGGCACCATCGGACCCGTCGTCGACTCGACCCCGGAGGCCGAGATCGCCCAGGTCCGGGTGAACGTCGAAGCCGTCATCGACCTGACCACCCGTGCGGTGCGGCAGATGGTGCCGCGGGGCCGAGGTGCCATTCTCAATGTCGGATCGACAGCGGGGTTCCAGCCCTTCCCCGGCCAATCCGGCTATGCCGCGACCAAGGCGTTCGTCCGGTCCTACACCGAGGGGTTGCGTGCCGAACTCGACGGCACCGGGGTCACCGTGGCCGTGCTGCATCCGGGACCGGTCCGCACCGAATTCCTGTCCGCCGCAGGCATGGACGAGCGTACGTTCGCCGATGCGTTCCCCAAGTTCATGTGGGTGCCCTCGCGCGATGTGGCCAAGGCCGGTGTCGACGCACTCGCCGAGGACCGCGGCAGCGTCATCCCCGGGCTCCCGAACCAGGTCAGCGCCAAGATCTTCGAAGTCCTGCCCCGGCGACTGCTGCTGCCGCTGCTGCGCAGCCGGCACCCCGCGCTACGGAAGTAGCGGCCAGGGTCGCATCCAGCCCTCGACCGGCAGGTCCAGGCCGTTGCACAGGGTGCAGATGGTCCGGTACCAGCCGACCGCGATCAGCAGCTCCAGTCGCTGCTCATCGGACATGCTGTCGCCCAGGGCATTCCAGGTGTCAGTGGACCACGATCCCCTGCGTTCGAGTTCGTCGACGGCGGCGATCAAAACGCGCTCATCGTCCGACCACGGCATGTCGGCGCCGGTCACCAGTGCGTCGCACTCGGCCTCGGAAACCTTCACGATCGGACCCCAGAACGCGGCCTGTCCGCCCCATTCGTAGGCGCAACCGAGCAGTGCACAGATCCGCAGGATCGCGATGGTGCGTGTCCGCGGCGGCAGCGTCGCGTCGATGTAGAGCGCCTCGCCGAGCGCGCGCAGTTTGGCCGCCATCGCGGGGTGGCGCTGCAGAACCCGCACCAGCAGCAGCGGTTCGTACGTGCGATCCGGGTGGCCCCACGCGCCGATCCCGGCGGCATCCTCCGCACTCCACGGGGGAGTGAGCGGTTCGACCCTGCTCACGGGGTCGGCGCGGGCTGACGGCCCCGGATCAACCGGCCCGGTCGTGCCTCGGTCGGCACCCCGTTCTCGGCGATGACCGCACCGGAGACGATGGTCGCCACATAGCCGTCGGCACGCTGGTCGAGGCGACGGCCCCCGGCGGGCAGATCGTCGACGACGACCGGCCGGTGCAACCGCAGACCCGCTGCGTCGACGACGTTGAGATCGGCCTTGTAGCCGACGGCGATGCGGCCGCGGTCGGAAAGACCCGCCACCCGCGCCGGGACGGAGGTCAACTCGCGGACCACCTCGGCCACCGACAGCCGTCCATGCTCACGATCGCGCACCCAGTGGGTCAGCATGTAGGTGGGAAAGCTTGCATCGCAGATCATTCCGTAGTGCGCGCCGCCGTCGCCGAGGCCGAGCACCACATCATCGCGGCGGATCAGTTCGGCGACGGTGTCCAGCGAACCGTC
>JBPPMV010000150.1:0-24278 GCA_051306235.1 Mycobacterium sp.
GACAGCATCCCGGGCAGCCACCGTTGCTTCTGCTCATCGGTGCCGAACGCCAGCAGCGGGTGCGAGGACAAACTGTGCACGCTGACCGCGACCGCGACGGCCGCCCAGCGCGCCGCGATCTCTTCGAGCACCTGCAGGTACACCTCGAAGGGCTGGCCGCCGCCGCCCCACTCCTCGGGCTGCGGGAGGCTCAGCAGGCCGGCTGCGCCGAGTTGGGCGAAAACCCCGTCGGGGTAGGTCTCGGCCTTCTCGTGGGCGTCGACGATCGGGTCGAGCACCTTGTCGGCGATATCGCGGGTCAGCGCGATGAGTTCGTGCGCTTCATCGGAGGGCAGCAGACGGTCTACGGGCACGAATACCGACAGTACTGGAAGATGCTCCGCAGTACTATTACGGCATGTTCGATACGGCCGACGGCGGCTTCGCGACGCGTCGGCGCACCGCATTGTTCGACGATCTGCTGACGTTGTTCCTGGCCGAGGGGTTCAATCACCTCACCCTCGACGACATCGCGGCGCGGCTGCGCTGCTCGAAGTCCACCCTCTACACACTGTCGACGAGCAAGGACGAGTTGGTCCGGCGCGTGACGGTGCATTTCTTCAAGCGGGCCACCGGCGCGGTTGAGGCGACGCTGGCGCAGACCGAGAGCACCCGGGAACGGGTGGCGGCCTACCTCACCGCAGTCGGAAACGAATTGGCCGTCGCGTCGGAGGTCTTCATGGCCGATCTGGCTGCCTTCGCGCCGGCCCGCGAGGTCTACGAGGCCAATACCCGCGCGGCCGCCCTGCGCGTACGCGAACTGATCCAGGACGGGGTCGACGACGGCGCCTATCGCGAGGTGAACACCGCTTTCGCGGCCGATCTCATCGCCACGATGATGGTCCGTATCCAGCAGCGCGGGGTGCAGACCGCGACGGGGCTCAGCGACTCGGCGGCCTACGCCGAACTGGCGACACTGCTCACCTACGGGCTGCGGACATAGTCACCGCGGCCATCACGAGTGCGATTCCGGCGATCTCCGCCGGCGCCGGAACCTGTTGCAGGACAACAGCACCGACCCCGGCCGCCGTCGCCGGGAGCAATGCCAGCAGCAGGGCGAAACGGGCCCGGCTGATCCGGGTGAGGACGAACTGATCGAGCGCGTACGGCACGGCCGTCGACAGCACGCCGACACCGAGACCGAGCAGCCACGTCCGCGATTCGGCGAACACGCCTGCGTCATCGAGCAGTTGGCCGGTCAACAGCGGAACCGCCAGCACCGCGGCGGCCACCGCCATCCCGACCGCCAACGAGTCCAGCCCGGCGCCCGCGTCGGCAACGCGCTTACCGAGCAGGATGTAGCCGGCCCACAGTCCGGCCGCGATGAGCGCGAAGACGATGCCGAGTGCGTCGGCGCCGGCCTGCACCCCGGCCAACAGTGCGACACCCGAGGTCACCAGTAGGACGGCGAGTAGATCGCGTGGGCGGCGGGATCCGAACGCGGCCACCGCAACCGGACCCAGGAATTCGATGGCGACGGCGGTGCCGAGCGGGATCCGGGCGATCGCCTCGAAGAAGGCGACGTTCATCCCGACCGTCACGAGACCGAACCCACCGGCGACCGCGATACCGCGGCGCGTCCAGGCCGGCCGCCATGGCCGCCGCCAGGCGATGAGCACCAGCGCGGCGGAGGCCGCACGCAGCCAGGCGACCGCCGCGGGATCGGTGGTCTCGAACAGGAAGACCCCGACCGCGGCGCCGATGTACTGCGAGATCGCACCGAGGATGAAGAACGTGGGCACCGACCAGGCGGGCACCCGCGTCATGGCATCACAACGCGGCGTTGATCGCGTCCACCCGGTCCTTGGCGTCACCGAAGAGCATCTGGGTGTTCTCCCGGAAGAACAGCGGGTTCTGCACACCGGCATAACCCGAGGCCATGGAGCGCTTGAAGACGATGACGTTCTCGGCGTTCCACACCGTCAGCACCGGCATGCCCGCGATGGGGCTGGACGGGTCTTCCGAAGCCGCCGGGTTGACGGTGTCGTTGGCGCCGATGACGAGCACGACGGTGGTGCCGTCGAAGTCGTCGTTGATCTCGTCCATCTCCAGCACGATGTCGTAGGGCACCTTGGCCTCGGCCAGCAGCACGTTCATGTGGCCGGGCAGCCGGCCGGCGACGGGGTGGATGCCGAAGCGGACGGTGATACCGCGATCGCGCAGCTTGCGGGTCAGATCGGCCACCCCGTACTGGGCCTGGGCGACGGCCATCCCGTAGCCGGGGGTGATGATCACCGAGGACGCCGAGGACAGCAGTTCGGCGGCGGCATCGGCATTGATCTCGCGGTGCTCGCCGTAATCCTTGTCCTCCGCCGGGCCGGCCTCGATGCCGAAACCGCCGGCGATGACGGAGATGAAGGACCGGTTCATGGCCTTGCACATGATGTAGGACAGGTATGCACCGGAGGAGCCGACGAGCGCACCGGTGACGATCAGCAGGTTGTTGCCGAGCAGGAAGCCCGCCGCGGCCGCGGCCCAGCCCGAGTAGCTGTTGAGCATCGAGACCACCACGGGCATATCGCCACCGCCGATGGAGGCGACCAAGTGCCAGCCCAGCAGCAGGGCCAGTACGGTGACCGCGATCAGCAGCCAGAGGCTGGGGTCGATCACGAACCAGACGGTGAGCGCGGCGAATGCCACCAGCGACCCCAGGTTGAGGACGTTCTTGCCGGGCAGCATCAGCGGTGCGGACTTCATCCGGGCCGAGAGCTTGAGGTTGGCCACGATCGACCCGGTGAAGGTCACCGCGCCGATGAAGACGCCGATGAACACCTCGGCGGAATGGATGCCCAGCATGCCCTGCTCGGACATTGCGATGGCGTCCGGTCCTTCGGGGTGCGCCTCGATGTGCAGGTAGCCGTTCCAGCCGACCAGCACGGCGGCCAGGCCGACGAAGGAGTGCAGCAGCGCGATCAGCTCGGGCATGCCCGTCATCTCGACGATCCGGGCCCGCCACAGGCCGATGGTCGCGCCGATCGCCATGGCGCCGAACAGCAGCCCCAGGCCCAGCGGCTCGATCTGGTGGCTGATCGCCAGGGCGATGGTCGCGATGAGCGCGATCGCCATGCCCACGATGCCGAAGCTGATGCCGGCGCGGGACGTCTCATGCCTGGACAGTCCGGCCAGGGAGAGGACGAAGAGCAGTGCTGCCACGACATAGGCCGCGGTCGCAGCGGTTTCCAGGGTCAACATGGGGAGATTGATTCCGATCGGGTAGGCAAGAGACGCTAGCTGCGGGAGAACATCGCGAGCATGCGGCGCGTGACCGCGAAGCCGCCGAAGATGTTGATACTGGCGAGCATGATGGCGACGGTGGCCAGGACGGCGATGACAGCATCGGTTTCCCCGACCTGCAGCAGTGCGCCGACGACGATGATGCCTGAGATGGCGTTGGTCACAGACATCAGCGGTGTGTGCAACGCGTGGTGCACATTGCCGATCACGTAGTACCCGATGACGATGGCCAGGGCGAAGACCGTGAGGTGCATCTGCAGTGCGGTCGGCGACAATGCCAACAGCACGAACAGGATGGCCGCGCCGGTCAGCGCGATGCCCAACCGGCGCCCGGTGGACATCGGCTCCTTGGCCTTGGGCGCCTGCACCGGCTCGGCCTTGGCTGCTGCGGGGGCGGCCGATACCTGCACCGGCGGTGGCGGCCAGGTGGTCTCACCGTCGCGCACGACGGTGATCGAACGCTGCACCACATCGTCGAAGTCGATCGTGAGCTGACCGTCCTTCTCCGGCGTCAGGAGCTTGAGCAGGTTGACCAAGTTGGTGCTGTAGAGCTGGGAGGCGGTGGCGGGCAGTCGGCCGGCCAGATCGGTGTAGCCGATGATCGTCACACCGTTGTCGGTGACGACGGACTGGTCCTTGACGGTGCCTTCGACGTTGCCACCGTTGGCCGCGGCCATATCGACGATGACGCTGCCCGATTTCATCGAGGCGACCATCTCGGCGGTGATGATGCGCGGCGCGGGCCGGCCCGGGATCAGCGCGGTGGTGACGATGATGTCGACATCCTCGGCCAGTTCGGCGTACAGCGCCGCCTCGCGGACCTTGTAGTCGTCGCCCATCTCCTTGGCGTAGCCGGTGGCCGACACCTCGGCGGCCGCCGGGTCGACGGAGACGTACTCCCCGCCCAGGGACTTGACCTGATCGGCCACCTCGGGCCGGGGGTCGGTGGCGCGCACGATGGCTCCGAGGCTGCCTGCCGCGCCGATCGCGGCCAGCCCGGCCACCCCGGCACCGACGACGAGCACCTTGGCCGGGGGCACCTTGCCGGCGGCGGTGACCTGTCCGGTGAAGAACCGGCCGAAGGCGTGCGCGGACTCGATCACCGCGCGGTAGCCGGCGATGTTCGCCATCGAGGACAACACGTCCAGGGACTGGGCGCGCGAGATGCGCGGAACCGCATCCATGGCGAGCACCGTGATGGGGCGGGTGGCGAGTTTCTCGACCAGTTCGGGCCGCAGCGCCGGGGAGATGAGACCGACGATCGTCGCGCCGTCCTTGACCGCGGCGATCTCGGCGTCGTCAGGCGCATTGACCTTCAGCACCACGTCCGCGTCCCACGGGGTGCCTACCGTTGCACCGGCCTCCTCATAGGCGGCGTCGGAGAAGCTCGAGGCCGCGCCGGCGCCGGATTCGACGACGACGGAGTAGCCGAGCTTGAGGATCTGGCCGACCGTCTGCGGCGTGGCGGCGACTCGAGTCTCACCTGCTTGAGACTCGTGCGGTATCCCGATGATCATCGGAAGAGTCTCGCATCCACGCCCAGATTTCGCGCACGCCCCTCGGGCGACGAGTGGTCGGATCCGGCCGCCGAACGCGACGGAATGCGCGATCTGCGGTCGGAGTCCGCGGGCGAATCACAACCAGTCGCGGCGCTTGAACGACACGTACAGCACGAAGACCAGGACGATGATCAGCGCCGAACTGGTGACGAAGCCGCCGACGGTGTCCAGCCCCGGGTAGAGCACGTTCTGCCCGTAGAACCCGGTGATGGCGGTCGGGACGGCGATGATGGCGGCCCAGCTGGTGAGCTTCTTCATGACGGTGTTGAGCCGGGCGTCCTGCAACGACAGGTTCGTCTCGAACACCGTGGTGACCATGTCGCGCAACGATTCCGTCCATTCCGAGGCGCGCAGGACGTGGTCGTAGAGGTCGGAATAGAGCGGATCCAGTGCAGGCGAGGTCGCGGAGGACCCAGCGTCGAGGCGGCGGTGCTGGATGGCGCTGACCACCTCGCGCACCGGCAGCACCACCCGGCGTAGCTCGACGAGTTCCTTACGCAACCGAAACGTTCTGCGCTGCAAGCCCCGTCGCGGCCCGCTCTCCTCGAACAGTTCGTCCTCGAGGCCTTCGATCGCATCGTCGAGGGTCTGTACCGCGTCGAAATGTCCGTCGACGACGACGTCGAGCAGTGCGTGCACCAACGCGCCGACGCCATATTGCTGGCCGCCGAGTTCGTCGAAGCGTTCCGAGACCGTGCCGATGTCGAAGTGGATATCGTTGTTCGCGCTGCTGTCCGACGGCAGTCGCACGGTGATCAGCCCACGCGGCAGCACGAATGCCGAGATGCGGTGCTTGACCAGGGTCGAGGTGACATCGTCCTCGGCCGGGGGCGCGGTGATGTCGATCGCGTAGACGGTCAAGAACGTGTGGGTGCGGTAGACGGTGGCCTTGGTGCGCTCCATCGGGGCCACGGCATCTTCGACGGCCCAGATGTCGAGGTGCAGTTCGGCCGCGAGCGCCTTCAGTGCGTCGTGGTCGGGGTCGTAGATATCGGCCCACACCAACTGCCCCTCGGTGGCCAGGCAGTCCGAGATGGCGTCGAAGGAGAACTCGTCATCGTGGGATTCGCCGTCCCGCCACAGCCGGCCCGTCACTTTGGTCACGTCGTCATCATTCACCCGTCGGGCACCGTGAGAGTTTCAGCGCTCGGAGTGTTGGGCATCCCCAAAATTAGCGGTCGCGTTGATAAGCGCGGTTTCCCTCTCTTCTAAGGAGCCAACATGTCCGACACCGTTTGGATTTTCGTCGCGGTGGTGGTCGCCGTGGTGGTCATCGTGGGCCTGATCATCTTGGCGCGTAACCAGCAGACCAAGAAGCGGCGCCTGGAGGCCGAGCGTCTGCGTGTCGAACTGGACACCGAGACCGAGCAGGTGAACAAGCGGCAGGCGCTCGCCGAAGAAACCGCCGCCAAGGCGCGGGCAGCCGAAGCCGAAGCCGAGGCGAAGGCCGCCGAGGCGCGACGGTTGCGTGACCGGGCGTCGACGCATCAGGAGACAGTGGCCACCCACCTCGAAGATCTCGACGAGCGTCGCCAGCACATCGACAAGCTCGACCCCGATGTGAAGACCGGAAAGCACTCCGACGCGGATGGTGTCGACGTGAATCGGGTGGCCGCCGATGAGCCGGACCGCCGGGTGATCACCGACCCGCCGCGCCGCTAGTGCACCGGCCGGGCCGATCTCGTTTGGGCAGCGAAACTGCATCGACATGGGACGGTCCGGCCCAACCGCCGGTCGCCGACCTCACCATGTACTCCATGGAATTGGTGGTCGAACGCGGAAAGGCCCGGTGCCCGCGCTGTGTGGCGGTGGCCGATTACTCCTTCGTCGAGTTGGGGCCGGATCTGCTTCGCTACGAAGTGAACTGCACCGGTTGCGGTGAGGCGCACCGCGAGCGCCTGGGCCCCGTACCCGCGATGGCCGGCGTGCTCGTCACGACCGAGTCATGGCTTCCCGCCGTTGCGGTGCCGACCGTGCCGATGCGCGAGCGCGCCTTGGAGTGGGTGGGCACCGTCCGCCACCGGGCGGTTGCGTTGACCGCCACCACGACGGCGGCCCTGGCGTCGCTGCGAGAGCGACGCCGGGTGGAAGCCGTCGCCGAGCCCGCGATCTAGACACAGGCGGAACTCGGTACGCTCGGCGGGTGTGACGAACGCACCGCTGGATGGTCTGCTGGCTCGCGCGGGTGGAGTCCGCGGGCTCGTCTACTCCGGGTTACCGGTCTCGACCTACGCCGTGACAGCCGCGGCGTTCGGGCGCATCCCCGCGGTGATCTCGGCACTGACGGTCGCCGCACTGGTACTCACCTGGCAGCTGGCGCGGCGGGAATCCTTGCGGCCCGCGCTGTTCGGCTTCGCCGGTGTCGCGCTGTGCGCGGGGCTCGCCCTGGTCACCGGGCAGGCCAAGGACTTCTACCTGCCCGGCATCTGGATCGCGCTGGTGATGGCCGTCCTGTTCACGGTGTCCATCCTGATCAGGCGCCCGCTGGTCGGCGTCGTCTGGGCCTGGATGACCGGACGCGACGGGTCCTGGCGCCGCGTTCCGCGGGTGCGGCTGGCCTTCGATATCGTCACCGCGGTGATGGCCGCGGTGTCGTGGTCACGCTTCGTGGTGCAGAACCACCTCTATGCCAGCGATCAGGCCGAGCTGCTTGCGGTCGCACGCCTGGCCATGGGCTGGCCGCTGTTCTTGGTGACCACCACCTTGATGGTGCTGGCGGTCCGCTACGCGATCCGCGCGCTGCCGCGCCCCGCCGGGTAAAACTCATCGCGATTCCGAATCTTCACCGCAGGCCCCCTCCGCGGTTCTAATACGCGGGTGAACACGTCACGGTCCGCCTGCCCTTGCTGTTGCCGCTGAGGCCCATCGCCCCAGCGCTTGTCTTCCAACAGTTCTCACAGCAAGAGAGTCGGCCGACAGTGTCTGTCTTCGTGGATATCGTGCCCGGCGAGCCGAAAGTCGACTCGTCCCGTCCGGCCCCGCCGTCTCAGCGGTGGCGCGGCGTGCTCACCAGAACCGCCTTGCCGCTGCTCTCGGTGCTGGTGTTCTTCGGCGTCTGGCAGCTCGTGGCCACGCTGGGTATCTGGAACGAGACCTTCGTGCCCTACCCGAGCACGGTGTGGCGCGCCTTCGTCGACGTCTCCACCACCCATGACGGCACCCGCGGATACGCCGGGTACCTGCTCTACGAGCACCTCTACATGACGCTGCGCCGGGTGCTCGCCGGCGTGGTGATCGGTGTGGTGCTCGGTGTCCTGCTCGGCCTGTTGATGGGTTCGGTCGGGTGGCTGCGCAGCGTGCTGGAGCCATGGCTGACATTCCTGCGGGCGCTGCCGCCGCTGGCCTACTTCTTCCTGCTGGTGATCTGGCTCGGCATCGACGAGGCCCCGAAGATCACCCTGCTGGCCCTGGCCGCGCTGCCGCCCGCCGCGGTGGCCACCACCGCGGCCGTCGTCGCCGCACCCGTCGGCCTGCAGGAAGCGGCCCGGGCACTGGGCGCCACCCGCATCCAGGTGATCCGCGATGTGGTGGTGCCTTCGGCGCTCCCGGAGACCTTCACCGGCATCCGGCTCGCGGTCGGCATGGCCTACTCGTCGGTGGTCGCCGCGGAACTGTTCAACGGCATCCCCGGTATCGGCGGATTGGTCAAGGACGCAAGCAATTACAACAACACCCCGGTTGTGCTGGTCGGCATCTTCGCCATCGGTTTCTCGGGCCTGATCATCGACGGTCTACTTCGCGCCGCCGAACGGCGCGCCGTCCCCTGGAGAGGAAAAATCTAGATGAGGTTCACATCCCTAATGGCAGTGGCCGTCAGCGCTCTCGCGCTGGCCGGTTGCGCGGTGGACAACTCCGGAAGCGACGACAGCAAGGAGACCATCCGCATCGGTTACCAGTCCTTCCCCAGCGGTGACCTGATCGTCAAGAACGACAAGTGGCTCGAAGAGGCACTGCCCGACTTCAACATCAAATGGATCAAGTTCGACTCCGGCGCCGACGTCAACACCGCGTTCATCGCCAAGGAACTCGACTTCGGCGCGCTGGGCTCCAGCCCGGTGGCCCGCGGCCTGTCGGCCCCACTGAACATCCCCTACCAGGTGGCGTTCGTGCTCGACGTGGCCGGTGACAACGAGGCGCTGGTGGTGCGCAATGCCGCGAACGTCAACACGATCCCCGAGCTGCGCGGTAAGCGGATCGCGACGCCGTTCGCGTCCACGGCCCACTACAGCCTGCTCGCTGCGCTCTCGCAGAACGGCTTGTCGGCCAACGACGTTCAGCTGATCGACCTGCAGCCCCAGGCCATCCTGGCGGCATGGGATCGCGGTGACATCGACGCCGCCTACACCTGGCTGCCCACCCTCGACGATCTGCGCAAGACCGGCAAGGACCTGATCACCAGCCGTCAGCTGGCCTCCGACGGCAAGCCGACGCTGGATCTCGGCGCGGTGCGCACCGAGTTCGCCGACGCGCACCCCGAAGTCGTCGACATCTGGCGCCGGCAGGAAGCCCGCGCACTCGACGTGATCTCCGGCGACCCGGAGGCCGCCGCGAAGGCCATCGCCGCCGAGGTCGGTCTGACACCGGAAGACCTTGCCGGACAGCTCAAGCAGGGTGTCTACCTGACGCCCGCCGAAGTGGCCTCGCCGGAGTGGCTGGGCTCGGACGGCAACCCGGGCAATATCGCGGCCAACCTGCAGAGCGCCTCGGAGTTCCTCGCCGAACAGAAGCAGATCCCCGAGGCCGCGCCGCTCAAGACGTTCCAGGACGCCATCTACACCAAGGGTCTTCCCGATGCCCTCCAGCAGTGACATCACCACCCGTGGCGGTTTGCGGATCGCCAACGTCGCGCACCGCTACGGCGACGTAACCGCCCTGGGGCCGGTCGATCTCGATGTCGAGCCGGGTGCGTTCCTGGTGCTGGTCGGCGCGTCCGGGTGCGGGAAGAGCACGCTGCTGCGGCTGATCGCCGGCTTCGAGGAACCCACCGCGGGTGAGGTGCGGGTCGAAGGTGCCACACCCACACCGGGTGTCACCTCGGGCGTGGTGTTCCAGCAGCCGCGATTGTTCCCGTGGCGCACGGTCGGCGGCAATGTCGACCTGGCGCTCAAATACGCGAAGGTGCCCCGCGAGCGCCGGGCCGAACGTCGTGATCAACTGCTGGATCGGGTGGGGCTGGAGGGCACCGCCGACCGCAAGATCTGGGAGATCAGCGGCGGACAGCAGCAGCGCGTGGCGATCGCCCGCGCGCTGGCCGCCGAGACCCCGCTGTTCTTGCTCGACGAACCGTTCGCCGCGCTGGACGCGCTGACGCGCGAACGGCTGCAGGACGATGTCCGGCAGGTCAGTGCGGAGTCGGGTCGCACCACGGTGTTCGTCACGCACAGCGCCGATGAGGCGGCCTTCCTGGGATCGCGGATCGTGGTGCTCACCCGCCGTCCCGGCAAGATCGCCCTCGACCTGCCCTCGGAGTTGCCGCGCACCGGCGTCGAGGCCGATGAGCTGCGCAAGTCGCCGGAGTTTCTGAAGCTCCGCAACGAGGTCAGCGACGCGGTGAAGGCAGCCGCGGCTTAGTGATTTGTGCGCGATACGTAACGGTGGGCGTTACGGATCGCGCACAAATCGCAGGCCCGCACAAAAAAGCACCCGTCACGCTCCAGGCGTGCGGGTGCTTTTGTGTCGGGCGGTCTAGACCGGCGGGTAGGCCGGCGGTGGGTAGACGCCGCGCAGACCCCAGGCCAACCAGCTGAAGAAGAATTCGCCTTCATCGCTGATGTCGTAATCGGGATTAGGATCCATAGTCGCCTCCGCAGCAAGCCTGTTTCGCTGGAGTCTAGTCCCAGTCGTCGATCCGGGGACAGCTAAACCGCCCCATTGCATAGACTGGCCAACCAGTTGATTGGTAACCCCGGGTTCGTCCCGGTCTGCAGATAGCGAGTAGTCATGTCCACCGAGTCCGCACCCAACGGATCGTCCCGGCGCAACGAGCTGCTGGCGGTCGCCGCCAAGCTGTTCGCCGCCCGCGGGTACCACGGCACCCGGATGGATGACGTCGCCGACGCGGTGGGCCTCAACAAGGCCACCGTCTACCACTACTACGCCAGTAAGTCGCTGATCCTCTGGGACATCTACAAGCGCACCGCGGACTTCACCGTCGACGCGCTGCACGATGACCCCAGCGCCTCGGCACGGGAGATGATCTACCACTTCACCCGCAGGCTGCTGACCGGTATCGCCAACGATCTGGAGGCTGCGGCCGTCTACTTCCAGGAGGGCCCCTACATATCGGAGTGGTTCACCGAGGAGCAGGTCGCCTATATCCGCAAGGCCGAATCCACCGTCTACGAGCATGTCCGCGATGTCATCGACCGCGGTATCGCCAGCGGTGAGTTCTACGACTGCGATTCGCATGTGCTCGCACTCGGCTATATCGGTATGACGCTGGGCGCCTACCGCTGGTTGCGCCCGCACGGCCGACGCACCGCCCAGGAGATCGCCGTGGAGTTCAGCACCGCGCTGCTGCGCGGGTTGATCCGCGATGAGACGCTCCGCAACGAGCAGCCCCTCGGCGGAGCCCAGAAATGACCGACCTGTTCTCGCTGGACGGCAAGGTCGCGGTGGTCACCGGCGGTGGCCGCGGTATCGGCGTGATGATCGCCCGCGGGCTGCTGCAGGCCGGCGCGGCGAAGGTGTACCTGGCGGCCCGCAAGGAGGCCGAGCTGGATGCCGTCGTGGCCGAGTTGTCCCCGCTGGGCGCGGTGGAGGGCATCCCGGCCGATCTGGGCACGGCCGAGGGTGTGCAGACGCTCGCCGACGCGGTGGCCGCCAAGGAAGACGCCATCCATGTCTTGTTCAACAACGCCGGCGCGGCCTGGGGCGCACCGTTCGACGAGTTCCCCGAATCGGGTTTCGACAAGGTCTTCGATGTCAACGTCAAGGGCGTCTTCCTGCTGACCCGCGCGCTGGTGCCGCTGCTGGAGGCGGGCGCCACCGAGGATGATCCGGCGCGGGTGATCAACACCGGCAGCATCGACGGATTCTTCGTCCCGGAGGTCGGCCGCAACAACTTCTCCTACAGCGCCAGCAAGGCCGCGGTGCACATGCTCACCCGCCACCTGGCCGGCGAGCTGGCACCCAAGATCCTGGTGAACGCGATCGCACCCGGGCTGTTCCCGTCGCGGATGACCAAGGTGCTGATGTCCGCAGGCGAGGACGCGGTGGGCGCGGCGCTGCCACTGAAACGCGTCGGCCAACCCGACGATATGGCCGGTATCGGGGTGTTCCTGGCCAGCCGGGCCAGTAGTTACATCACCGGTGCGGTGATCCCGGTCGACGGGGGCGTCAGCACCATCCGCTGACCCGCCCAGCGTCACGAAAGACCGTCCAAAAAGACGATGTGTGAACTCCGGCCCGCCCGGGTACTTTGGTGTACATGTGTTCACCGAAGACTGTCTGGAGGGGTGCTCTGTGGTGCTGAATCTGCGTGGTCTTTCGCGGTGGAGTGAAGCCCCCGCGCGCGATGTCGCCACCGCGACGACGCCGAAGATCAACATGATCCGGGGCTTGGCGGCGCGCATGACGACCCCACTGTTGCCCGACGACTATCTCAAGCTGATCAATCCGCTGTGGACCGCCCGCGAACTGCGTGGCGAGGTGGTCGATGTGCGCAGGGAGACCGAGGACTCGGCCACGGTGGTCATCAGACCCGGGTGGGGATTTTCGGCCGACTACCAGCCCGGTCAGTACGTCGGGATC
The DNA here is from genome assembly GCA_051306235.1 of Mycobacterium sp. Taxonomy (GTDB): domain Bacteria; phylum Actinomycetota; class Actinomycetes; order Mycobacteriales; family Mycobacteriaceae; genus Mycobacterium. Next base: position 12,585 of record JBPPMV010000150.1, read on the forward strand.
GGCCTGCGGATCAACGGCCGGTGGCACTGGCGGTCCTACTCGCTGACCTCGGTGCCCGAGCGCGACGGCAAGCTCATCACGATCACCGTCAAGGCAACTCCGGAGGGTTTCCTGTCCACTCACCTGGTGAACGGGGTGGAACCCGGAACGATCGTTCGCCTGGCGGCACCCAAGGGTGACTTCGCGATGCCCGACCCGCCACCGGCCAAGGCGCTGTTCGTCACCGCCGGCAGCGGTATCACCCCGGTGATGGCGATGCTGCGGTCGATCGCGCTACGCGGCCAGACGTCCGACATCGTGCACGTGCACTCCGCCCCGTCGGCGGGTGACGTCATCTTTCACGACGAACTCCAGGAACTGCATGACGGCCGGACCGACTATCGGTTGCACCTGCAGCTGACCGACGATGCCGGGCACCTCGATTTCGCCAACCTCGACCGCGTCGTCCCGGACTGGCGGGAACGCCCCACCTGGGCGTGTGGCCCACCGGCGATGCTCGACACGATCGAGAAGGTCTGGACCGAGGCCGGTGTGCCCGAGGACCAGCTGCACATGGAACGTTTCGTCATCGCCCGCACCGACAAGGGCGGTGAGGGCGGCACCGTGACCTTCGCGCTGTCGGACAAGACGATCGAAGTGGACGGCGCGACCTCGCTGCTGGAAGCCGGCGAGAAGGTGGGTATCCAGATGCCGTTCGGCTGCCGGATGGGTATCTGCCAAACCTGCGTGCTGCCACTGGAATCCGGCCATGTCCGGGACTTCCGGTCGGGTACCGAGCACGGCGAGGGCGACCGAATTCAGACCTGCATCTCCGCAGTGTCCGGCAACTGCACCATCAACGTCTAGGAGGCTCAGCATGGCCATCACCGATATCAAGGAATATGCACACCTGACGCCCGAGGACGTCGCCGAACTCGAACGTGAGCTGGACTCGATCCGGACCGATATCGAGGAATCCCGCGGCGAGCGCGACGCCCGCTACATCCGCAGGGCCATCCAGCTGCAGCGGGGTCTGGCCGTGGGCGGCCGTATCGCACTGTTCAAGAGCCGCAACAAGTTTGCCTGGGTGGCCGGTACCGGCATGCTGGCCGCGGCCAAGATCATCGAGAACATGGAGCTCGGGCACAACATCACCCACGGTCAGTGGGACTGGATGAACGACCCGGAGATCCACTCCACCGAATGGGAGTGGGACACCACCTCACCGACGGTGCACTGGAAGAAGTCGCACAACTACATCCACCACAAGTACACCAATGTCGTCGGCCTCGATGACGATATCGGTTACGGCATCATGCGTCTCACCCGCGATCAGCGCTGGGAGAAGTGGATGATCGGCAACCCTGTCTACAACTTCCTGCTGGGCACCCTGTTCGAGTGGGGTGTTGCGCTGCACGGCGTCGAGACCACCAAGTGGCGCAAGGGTGAGAAGTCGATGGGGGAGATGGGCAAGGACCTCAAGATCATCGGCCGCAAGGTCGGCAAGCAGGTCGGCAAGGACTACATCGTCTTCCCGGCGCTGGCGGGCCGCAACTGGAAGCACACGCTTGGTGCCAACGCGGTGGCCAACCTGATCCGCAACTACTGGTCCTACATGGTCATCTTCTGCGGGCATTTCCCGGACGGCGCAGAGAAGTTCACCGTCGAGGAGTTCGAGAAGGAGACCCATGCCGAGTGGTATCTGCGGCAGATGCTCGGCTCGGCGAACTTCCATGCCGGCCCGACCATGGCCTTCATGAGCGGCAACCTCTGCTACCAGATCGAGCACCACCTGTTCCCCGACCTGCCGAGCAACCGGTACGCCGGGATCGCCCAGCGCGTCCAGGCGCTGTGCGACAAGTACGACCTGCCCTACACCACGGGTTCGCTTGTGCGCCAGTACAGTCAGTCGTTCTGGACGATCGCCAAGCTGGCGCTGCCCAACCGGTTCCTCAAGGCCACCGCCGATGATGCGCCCGAGACCAACTCCGAGCTCAAGTTCCGAATCCGGGGCGGGGTGCGCGAGACCTTCGGCGTCGACCCGAGCGCCGGAAAGCGGCGCGGGCTGCGGACCGCGATCCGCGAACTCGAGACCGCGGAGGTCGCGACGGCCTGACCTGCCGACCGCCCGGCGCGTCGGATCCCGAAGGTTAACCTGGCGGCATGAAGTCGACCATCCTCTCGCGGCGCGATCTGGATTTCCTGCTCTACGAATGGCTGCGGGTCGAGGAACTCACGGCCCGGCCGCGGTTCGCCGAGCATTCTCGAGAGACCTTCGACGGTGTGCTGGACCTCTGCGAACAACTTGCGGAGCGGTACTTCGCACCGCACAACAAGCTCAGCGATGCCCACGAGCCACAGTTCGACGGCACCACGGTCACCGTGATCCCCGAGGTGAAGCAGGCCATCGAGGCATTCGCCAAGGCCGACCTGATGGGCATGAGTTTCGACGCCGAACTCGGTGGCGCGCAGCTACCGGCCACCGTGGCGCAGGCCGGCTTCGCGTGGATCTCGGCGGCCAACACCAGCACATCGGGCTACCTCATGCTGACCATCGCCAACGCGAACCTGATCGCCAAGTTCGGCAGCCCCGAACAGATCGAGACGTTCGTCCGGCCGATGCTGGCCGGCCGGTTCACCGGCACCATGGCGCTCTCGGAGACCCAGGCCGGTTCCTCCTTGGCCGATATCACCACCCGCGCCGAACCCCAGGACGACGGCAGCTACCGGCTCTCGGGCACCAAGATGTGGATTTCCGGTGCCGAGCACGAACTCTCGGAGAACATCGTCAACCTGGTGCTGGCGAAAATCCCGGGCGGTCCGGCGGGCACCAAGGGCATCTCACTGTTCATCGTGCCCAAGTACCTGGCCGACGGTGCCCGCAACGCGGTGGCCATCTCGGGCCTCAATCACAAGATGGGCCAACGGGGTATCACCAACACGGTGCTCAACTTCGACGGTGCGGTCGGCTATCTGGTCGGCGAGCCGCACCGCGGGCTGGTCTACATGTTCCACATGATGAACGAGGCCCGTCTCGGTGTCGGGATGGGTGCGGTGTCGCTGGGCTATACCGGCTATCTCAAATCACTGGAGTACGCCAGGGAACGTCCGCAGGGCCGGTTGGTCAAGGATCCGGCGAGTCCGCAGGTGCCGATCATCGCGCATGCCGATGTGAAGCGGATGTTGTTGGCGCAGAAGGCCTACGTGGAGGGCGCGCTGGCGTTGGCGCTGTACTGCGCGCGGCAGGCCGATGACGAGAACACCGTGTTGCTGGACATCCTGACACCGGTCGCCAAGAGCTGGCCGTCGCAGTGGTGCCTGGAGGCCAACAGCCTTGCGATCCAGGTGCTCGGCGGGTACGGCTACACCCGCGAGTACGACGTCGAGCAGCATTACCGGGACAACCGGCTCAATCCGATCCACGAGGGCACCCACGGGATTCAGAGCCTGGATCTGTTGGGCCGCAAGGTGACCCAGAACGGCGGGGCGAGCCTGGCGGCATTGTCGGAGCGGGTCTCGGCGACGGTCGCCCAGGCCGGCGACGATCCGCTGGGCGCGCAACTGGGCGCGTCCTGGCAGCGACTGGTGTCGGTGACCGCGGCCATCCTCGCCTCGGGTGACCCAGAGGCCGCGATGGCCAACAGCGCGATCTACCTGGAGGCGTTCGGCCATATCGTCATCGCCTGGATCTGGCTGGAGCAGTACCTGGCCGCCGGGGATCAGGACGGCGATTTCTACGAGGGCAAGCGCCAGGCGGCGCGGTTCTTCTTCCGCTACGAACTACCCAAGACCGCTGCGCAACTGGATCTGCTGGAGAGCCTGGACCGGACCACTCTGGAGATGGCCGACGGGTGGTTCTGAGGTGTGGTCACCCGTAATTCAATAACAGCATCAAGTGATACCAATTATGGCTTGGACAGGTATCGCTGGGGTTCTTAGGTTTGGGTGACGGCCGCCATATCGGCGGATCATTGAGACCTGCGTAACAGGAGAACTCCCATGGCGATCACAGCAGCCCGCCTCCGGCCCCGCACCGCATTGGCGGCCGCCGCCGCGGCCGCCGCCCTGGCCCTCACCGCGTGCGGCGGAGTCCAGACCAGCACCGGGGGCGGATCAGGCGACGGCTGGCCCTCGGGCACCGTCGAAATGTATGTCGGCGCTTCCGCCGGTGGATCGAGCGACCTGATCAGCCGCGCAGTGTCCAAGGGGCTCAGCGACAACCTGGGTGCCTCATTCCCGGTCATCAACCGCGAAGGCGCCAACGGCGCACTGGCCGCGGCCGAGGTGGCGAACGCAACCGCGGACGGTTCGAAGATCGCCATCCAGAACGCGTCGCTGTACACCATCACCCCGCTCGCGGTCAGTCCCGACGAGGTCACCAACATCGACGATTTCGACGTGGTCTACGGGATCTCCCGCGACGACTACGTGCTCGTCACCAGCCCCGAGAGCGGTTTCAAGACGGTGCAGGACATTCAGAACGCCAACCGCACCGTCCGGTACGGCACCACCGGTGTCGGCACCGGCGCGCAGCTGTCGGCCGCGCTGCTGTTCAACAGCAGCAATGTGCCGTCCGCGGCGGTCCCGTTCGACGGTGGGGCACCGGCGCTGGCCGCGGTGCTCGGCAACCAGGTCGAGGTCGCCTCCATCCAGGTGGGCGAGGCCATCGAAAACATCCAGTCCGGAAAGCTGGTGCCGCTGGCGGTGTTCGGCCCCGACCGGATCACCTACCTGCCCGATGTGCCGACCGCCAAGGAGCAGGGTCTGGACGTCGAGGTGACCCAGTACCGGTTCATGACGGTACCCAAGGGCACGCCTCAGGACGTGAAGGACAAGCTCGTCGAGGGCCTGCAGGCGACCTTCGCCACCGAGGCCTATCAGAAGTTCAACGAGCAGAACAGCCTGACCCCGATGGAGCTGCCCGGTGAAGAGATTCTGAACCAGCTCAACGAGGACAAGCAGCGCTACGCAGAACTGGTGCAGCAGAACGGTATCGACCTGCGGAACGCCGGCTGATGACTGCCCTCGGTGGCTCGCACACGCCGCACGCCCACGACGCCAGTGCGCGAGATGTCCTCGCGGAGATCGAGGCCGAGGTCGCCCAGGAATTAGAGGATGAACGTCCGCCCGAGGGCGGCCCCGGCTACCAGATCGTGGGTGCGCTGACCGGCCTGGCGATCGGACTCGTCGGCGCCGCGCTGGCCTACGGGTACGGGCTGGGCTCGCTGCGGGAGCCCGGCCCCGGGTTGTGGCCGTTCGTGGTCAGCGTGGTCATCGCGGGATTGTCGGCACTGCTGCTGCTGGTCGGACGCGGGCTGGGTGACGCCGAGAAGTTCACCCGCAGCAGCATTCTGGTCGCCATCGGCGCCGTCACCTTCGCCGCTTTCGGTTTCCTGATGCCGACGATCGGCTTCGAGATTCCGTCCGTGGTGCTGTGCGTGATCTGGCTGCGCTTCCTGGGCGGTGAGAGCTGGCGGAACACCGTGGTGATCAGCGTGGTCACCACTGCGGTCTTCTATGCACTGTTCATCTACGGGCTGCGAATTCCGCTTCCGCACCTGATCTCCTTCTAGCCGAACTCGAAAGCCATGGACTTCAACGCATTCCTGGACGGGTTCGCTCTCGTCACCGAACCGAAGAATCTGCTGTACTGCCTGATGGGCGTGCTGATCGGCATGATCATCGGTGTGCTGCCGGGTCTCGGGCCCGCCGCCACCATCGCGATCCTGCTGCCGATCACCTACACCATCGACCCGGTGGCCGCGATCATCATGCTCGCCGGTATCTACTACGGTGCCCAGTACGGCGGCACCATCACCTCGGTGCTGCTGCGTCTGCCGGGTGAGGCGTCCTCGGTGGTCACCGTCTTCGACGGTTTCGCACTGGCCAAACAGGGCAAGGCCGGCACAGCGCTGGGCATTGCGGCCATCGGATCCTTTGTCGGCGCCACCATCTCGATCATCGGGCTGACCCTGCTGGCGCCGGTCGTGGCCGAGATCGCACTGGACTTCGGGCCCCCGGAGTACGCCGCCCTGGCCTTGCTCGGTGTGCTGCTGGTCGCCACCATCGGCAGCGGTAACAAGCTCAAGGCGATGATCGCCGGCGCGGTCGGCCTGCTGCTGGCCACCGTGGGACGGGACAGTTTCAGCGGGGCGTCCCGGTTCACCTTCGACAGCCTGCAACTCGCCGACGGTATCGATTTCGTCGTCGTGGCGATGGGGCTGTTCGGTGTCGGCGAGATCCTCTACAACCTCGAGCAGCGCCACGGTAAGACCCATGTGCCGGCCAAGGTCGGCAATGTGTGGCCGTCCCGGAAGGACCTGCGGCAGTCCTCGGGGGCCATCGGGCGCGGCTCGCTCATCGGTTTCGTGCTGGGGGTGCTGCCCGGCGGTGGCGCGACGCTGTCCTCGATCGTGGCCTACGCGACCGAGAAGCGGCGCTCCAAGACCCCGGAGCGGTTCGGCCGCGGTGCCATCGAGGGTGTCGCCGCGCCGGAGAGCGCCAACAACGCGGCGGCCACCTCGTCGTTCATCCCGCTGCTCACCATCGGTCTGCCCGCCAACGCGTCGATGGCAATGCTCTTCGGCGCGTTGCTGATCCTGGGCATCTCACCCGGACCGCAGCTGGTCGACGAACATCCGGACGTGTTCTGGGGTGTCATCAACTCGATGTACATCGGCAACATCCTGTTGCTGATCCTGTCGATACCGTTGGTGGGCTTGTTCGTCAGGATCCTGCGGGTCCGGCCGGCGATCCTGGCGCCGATCACGGCGCTCATCACCATCCTCGGTGTCTACACGATCAACAACTCGACGTTCGACATCTTCGTCATGCTGGCCTTCGGCGTCGTCGGCTATCTGATGAAGAAGGCGGGCTTCGACCCCGGCCCCATGGTGCTGGCATTCGTGTTGGGCACCATCATCGAGGCCAGCACCCGGCGTTCCCTGCTGATCTTCGACGGCGACCCGACCGGTTTCATCACCCGGCCGATCTCGGGTGGCATCCTGGCGATCTTCCTCGTGCTCGCGCTGCTCCCGGCGCTGCAGTACCTTCGCCGCCGGCGCGCTGCGGCGACCGCTCCCGAGACCCCCGCAGAGGTCGATACCGTTGCGCGCTAGTGCTTCCCGGCATCGAGTCGGCGCCGGGTGTTGCCCAGGTGCAGACGCATTGCGGCGCGGGCCAGTTCCGGGTCGCCGTCGATGACGGCCGCCGCCACCGCATCGTGCTCGCGGCAGACCCGGTCGGCGTGCGTCGCATCGGTGATCGAATGCGCGTCACCCAGACGGGTGCGGGCCAGCATGATCATCATCGGACCGAGTGAGTCGAGCAGGTCGAGGTAGAAGCGGTTACCGCTGACGGCCGCGACCGCGCGATGGAAGCGGAAGTCGGCCTCCACGGCGTCCTCGGGGGCCGCCTCGGTGAACTCGGCGAGTGCGGTGCGGACGGCCTCGGCGCCCGCCGCGGTCACCCGCGCGGCGGCCAGTGCGGCTGCCTCGCATTCCACGCCGACCCGGAAATCGATCATGTCCAGCACGTCATGGTGGGACCGGATCGCCGCCGCCTCGACGGTGAACGATGTCGGCTCGGGCACGGCGAGGACGAATGAGCCGCGCCCCTGGAAGGTTTCGACCAGGCCTTCGGCCCGCAGCCGGGTGACCGCCTCGCGGACCACGGTGCGGGAAACGCCGAACTCGTCGATGAGTTCGGCTTCCGAGGGCAGCTTGTGCCCGGGCGGCAGGTCGCCGGCGAAGATCTTGTCCTTGACGCCGGCGACCACCCGTTGGGCCAACGATGTGGTCATCGCAACATCATGACTGACCGAACGTGGCGCTCTCCTTGGTCAGGGCCCGCATCTGGTCGCTGAGGGTGAAGCCCAGCCCGGCGCGCTCCGGCACCCACATCCGGCCATCGTGGATGTCGATGCGCTCGTCGAACAACGGGTTGAGCCACTCGAAGTGCTCGACCCACGGCTCGGTGGGGTATGCCGCGGCCAGGTGCAGGTGGATCTCCATGGCGTAGTGCGGGGCCAGTGCCAGCCCGGCGTGCGAGGCCAGGGTGGCGAACCGCAGGAACGGGGTGATGCCCCCGATCCGCGGTGCGTCCGGCTGCACGATGCCCCGGTAACCGGCATCGATCAGCGCCATGTGTTCTGGGACCGAGGTGAGCATCTCGCCGGTGGCGATCGGTGTATCGAAGGTGTGCGACAGGTCGGCGTGACCGACTGCGTCCCAGGCGTCCAGGGGTTCTTCGATCCAGATCAGGTCGTGCTGCTCGAGCTCGCGGCACATCCGCCGGGCCCGCGCCCGGTCCCACTGCTGGTTGGCGTCCACCATGAGCGGACCGTCGCCGAGGTGCTCGCGGATGGCCGAGACCCGGTCCAGGTCGATCTTCCAATCCGGTTGGCCCACCTTGATCTTGATGCCGCCGATGCCGGATTCCAGTGAGGCGGTCGCCTTTTCTTTGATCTCCTCGACCGACGCCTGCAGGAAGCCGCCCGAGGTGTTGTATACCCGGCAGGAATCGCGATGCGCACCAAGCAACTTGGCCAGTGGCAGACCGGCGCGGCGGGCCTTCAGATCCCACAGCGCGACGTCGAGCGCGGCGATCGCCTGGGTGGCGACACCCGAACGTCCCACCGAGGCGCCCGCCCACAGCAGTGACTGGTAGATGCGGTCGATATCGGACGGGTCCTGGCCGATCGCGACGTCCGCGATCTCGGTCAGGTGGGTGTACTGGGACGGCCCGCCGGCCCGCTTGGAGTAACTGAAGCCCATACCCTCGAAGCCCTGCTCCGTGCGGACCTCGACGAACAGCAGCACCGTCTCGGTCAGTGGCTTCTGTCGCCCGGTGAGGACCTTCGCGTCGCTGACCGGGTTGGGCAGCGGCAGAACGACATGGGAAATCTGGAGGTGGCGGATGCGATCAGACATGTAACAAGTGTACAACTTGTCATACAAGTTGTGAAGGGTGTCGACGACGACGATTGTGTTCCTCATCTCGTTCGCGTGCGTGGTGCAGACTGGTGCGCGACTCAGTAGAAGAGTCCGCGCGGGTGATCGCCCGGAGCGAAGGAGATGCTGATGACCATGGTCGAGGATCCGCTGCTGCTACCCGGTGATACCTGCTGGCGCACCGTGGAGGCGAATCGCTACGCCCCGATCGTCGACGGCGCGGACTATCTCAAGTACGTGAAATCCGCGATGCTGGGCGCCGAGAACCGCATCCTGCTGGTGGGCTGGGACTTCGACTCGCGCACCACGTTCGAGCCCGACGGTGCGACGATGCCCGGCCCGAACCAGCTGGGACCGTTCCTGTTCTGGCTGCTGTGGCGACGGCCGCACCTGAAGGTCTACGTGCTGAAGTCGAATCTTCGTCTGCTCGCCGCCTTCGAACGGTATTGGTACAGCATCGTCCCGGTGCAGTGGCTCAACCGGATCACCTCGCAGCGCATGCACCTCGCCGTCGACGGCGCACATCCGCTCGGCGCGGTGCATCACCAGAAGATCGTGGCGATCGATGATGCGGTGGCGTTCTGCGGCGGTATCGACCTGACGCTGGGGCGGTGGGACACCCGCGCGCACACCCCCAACGATCCCGGCCGGCACGCCGGGGGTGAGCCGTACGGCCCGCGTCATGAGGTGGCCACGGTGGTCGACGGGGAAGCCGCCTCCTCGCTGGCCGAACTTGCCCGCGACCGGTGGCTTATGGCGACGGGGCAGACCCTGCCTCCGGTCCGGGCGGGCGCCGTGGCCTGGCCGCGGAACTGCGACCCGGCGTTGCGCCACGTCGAGGTCGGCATCGCCCGCACCCTGCCGCCGCTACCGGAGCGCGATGAGGTCCGCGAGGTGGAGGCGCTGAACCTCGCGGCCATCGGCGCCGCCAGGGACTTCATCTATCTGGAGAACCAGTACCTGGCCGCGCGCGGTATCTGTGAGGCGCTGGCAGTGCGGCTGCGCGAACCGGACGGGCCCGAGGTGGTGATCGTGCTGCCGCGGACATCGGAGAGCCAGCTCGAGCGCGGATCGATGGACAGTGCCCGCGAACGCATGGTCCGCCTGCTGTGGGAGGCCGACGAACACGGCCGGTTCGGTGTCTACTGGCCGGCAGTGCCCGGCGGCATGTCCCTGTACATCCACTCCAAGGTCATGGTCGTCGACGATCGCTTCCTGCGCATCGGATCATCCAACCTGAACAACCGGTCGCTGGGATTCGACAGTGAATGTGATCTCGCCCTTGACGATCCGGAGGGGCGCGAGGATGTACGCGCCCTCATCGCATCGGTGCGGGACGGTCTGCTGGCAGAACATCTGGGAGTGACCGTCGAGGATCTGCGTGCCGAGATCGAAACCCGGGGTTCGGTGCTGGCCGCCGTCGACGGTCTGCGTGGTGCGGGTCGCTCGCTGCGCAAGTTCACCGCGCTCATGGTGTCGGCCGATGAGGGGCCGTTCGCCGAGAACGACCTGATGGATCCCGTCCGCGTGCCGGCCTCCCTCGCGCAGAGCGTGTGCTCGGTGGTCACCGCCGCGGTCACCTGGCCGCTGATGAAAGGCGCACCCGGCGTGTGGTCGGTGGTCCGGGCCGTCGGCCAGCGGATCGGGTTGCCGGTCTGACGTTCTGGGTTCAGAACTCGATGATCTGGCGGACCGCGTGCCCGTCGGCCAGTTCGTCCATACCGCTGTTGACCTCGTCGAGCGTCAGGGTCGCCGATACCAGCTTCTCCACCGGTAGCCGTCCGGCCCGCCACATTTCGACGAACCGCGGGATATCGCGGGCGGGCACCGCGGAACCGAGATAGCTGCCGATCAGTGTTCTGCCCTCGGCCACCAAACTCAACGGAGACAACGAGATCCGTGCATCCGGTGCGGGCAGTCCCACGGTGATCGTGCGTCCGCCCGGCGCGGTCATCCCGATCGCGCCCTCCAGCGCGCCGGCGTGCCCGACGGCCTCGATCACCACCGCGGCCTTCTCGGTGACCTGTTCGGGGGTGTACACCGCATGCGCGCCGAGATCCCTTGCCAGCGCGAGCTTGTCGGCAAGTCGGTCCACCGCGATGACCCGGACACCCTCGTGCGCGAGTGCGGTCAGCATGGCGGCCATCCCGACACCACCCATCCCGACGATGGCGACCGTCTGACCCGGCTGGGGCCGGCCCGCATTGAGCACCGCGCAACCGCCGGTCAGTACCGCGCATCCCAACAGCGAGGCCACCACGGCAGGCACGTCGGCGTCGACCGGCACCACCGAACGCCGGTCCACCACGGCGTGGGTGGCGAAACCGGAGACCCCGAGGTGGTGCAGCACGCCGTGCTTGTCGGGGCGGGTGAGTCGCACCGAACCGCTGAGCAGGGTGCCTGCCCCGTTGGCGGCGCTCCCCGGGATGCACGGGGCCAGTCCGTCGGTGGCGCAGGCCGCACACTCGCCGCAGCGCGGTAGGAAGGTCATCACGACCCGCTGCCCGATCGCCAGGTCGGCGGCACCTCCGACCTGCTCGACGATGCCCGCGGCCTCGTGCCCGAGCAGCATCGGTACCGGCCGTACCCGGTTGCCGTCCACCACGGACAGATCGGAGTGGCACAGTCCGGCCGCCTCGATGCGCACCAGCAGTTCGCCGTCGCCCGGATCGTCGAGCTCCAGGTCCGTCACCACCAGCGGCCGGGATGCGGCGTAGGGCCGGGACGCACCGATCGTTTCGAGTACCGCACCGCGGATCTTCAT
>JBPPMV010000151.1:0-2232 GCA_051306235.1 Mycobacterium sp.
GGCGTGACAACGCAGGCCGACGTCGATGCCGGGCAGGTCGCGGTCATCGCACCGGAGGGATTCACCGAGCACGCGGTGCAGGAGAACGTCTACGCCGGAACGGCCATGGCACGTCGTGCCTCCTACATGTATGGGGCGGTGTTGGCCCGCGGGCCGCAGGGGCAGGTCGGTTGCGGACTGGGGCAGTCACCGTCCCTCGGCGAGGTGGCGCTGATCGTGCCCACCGTGGATCTCACCCGGACCGGGGAGACCCACACCGTCGACGGTGTCGAGATCGAGTTCCAGATGGCGCCGGGCACCGAGGCGCCCGCCGAGATGCACTTCTACTTCCCGAAATTCCGGGCGCTGTGCATGGCCGAGAACGCCACCCACAATCTGCACAACCTGCTGACCCTGCGTGGCGCGCTGGTACGCGATCCGCACGGTTGGGCCGGTTATCTCACCGAGGCCATCGATACGTTCAGCGACCGCGCCGATGTGGTGTTCGCCTCGCATCACTGGCCGACCTGGGGACGCGAGAACATCGTCGAATACCTGTCGGTGCAGCGCGATCTGTACGCTTATCTGCACGATCAGACGCTGCGACAGCTCAATCAGGGGTTCACCGGGATCGAGATCGCCGAGACCTTCCAGATGCCGCCCGCGCTGGAGAAAGCCTGGCACACCCACGGCTACTACGGCTCGGTCAGTCATAACGTCAAGGCCGTCTACCAGCGCTACATGGGCTGGTTCGACGGTAACCCCGGCCGCTTGTGGCAGCATCCGCCGCAGGCGCTCGGTCCCCGCTACGTCGAGGCGATCGGTGGCGTCGATCGGGTGGTGGAACTGGCGAAGCAGGCCTTCGATGACGGTGACTTCCGTTGGGCAGCAACGCTGCTCGACCATGCCATCTTCACCGACGAACAGCACGGCGGCGCCCGCGAACTCTATGCCGACACCTTGGAGCAGCTGGCCTACGGCGCCGAGAACGCGGTCTGGCGCAACTTCTTCCTCTCCGGCGCCACGGAGTTGCGTGACGGTACCTTCGGCACCCCGACCCAGACCGCCTCCCCGTCGCTGATGAGCCAGCTGACCCCGGAGCAGATGTTCGACGCGCTGGCGATCAACATCAACGGGCCGCGCGCCTGGGATCTGGACCTCACGATCGACGTGACGTTCATCGACCTGGCCGCCGACTACCGACTGACGCTGCGCAACGGGGTCCTGGTGCACCGGAAGGCTTCAGCCGATCCCGCTACGGCGACCGCGACGGTCACCTTCGCGACGAAGCTCCGGCTGCTGGCCTTCGCCGCCGGTGACCGGGATTCGCCCGGGGTGGAGTTCACCGGCGATGCCGAGGCGCTGCCCACACTGCTCGGCGTGCTGGACCGCCCGGATCCTGGCTTCACCATCATCACCCCTTAGCCAGGGCGACAGGGGAGTGGACTAGGGCATGCCGCCGTCGACGCGCAGGATCGATCCGCTGGTGTAACTCGACGCGTCGGAAGCGAGAAACAGTGCGGCCCCGATGATTTCGGGCGGGTTGCCGAGCCGCTTCAGCGCGAAGTGCTGCGCGCCGGATCGGGTGGCTTCGAGATCCCACGCGTCGCTGATATCGGTCAGGAACGGTCCCGGCATCAGGGTGTTGACCCGTACCGTCGGGCCGTAGGCCGATGCGAAGCCCTCAGTGAGTGCGTTCAGCCCGGCCTTGGAGGCGGCGTAGGGCAGGAACGCGGGATCGGGTCTGCGGGAACCGCTGGTGCTGACGTTGATGATCGATCCGCCGCCTGCGGCGACCATGCGTTCCCCGACCAGCGCCGAAAGCCGGAACGGACCTTTGAAATTGAGGTTCATCACCGCGTCGAAGAGCTTCTCCGACACCGAGGTCAGCGAATCGTAGAGCGGTGACATGCCCGCGTTGTTGATCAGCACGTCGACCTTGCCGAACCGGTTGTAGGACGCATCGACGAGTCCGTCGAGTTGATCCCACCGCCCGACGTGCACCTGGTAGGGGAAGGCGGCCCGCCCGGTGGCCGCCGTGATCTCCTCGGCGGTGGCCACGCACGACTCGTACTTGCGGCTGGCGATGATCACATCGGCACCGCATTCGGCCATCGCGAAGGCCATCTCGCGGCCCAGTCCCCGGCTGCCGCCGGTGATCAGCACCACCCGGTCGGTCAGGTCGAACAGCTGATCGGCGTATCCCATATCAGCCCCCATTACGGATGACGCGGTGGACGAACCCGAGCTTGG
>JBPPMV010000152.1:0-3593 GCA_051306235.1 Mycobacterium sp.
TAGGGGCATCTTCGGCCACAAATTCTCCTCAAGCCCCCGGGCGCGTCGTACTGACGCGGCCACGCGAGGGCTTCCGCTATGGGTCCGGGGAGCTTCTCCCGAACTTGTCATGGTCTCGCCCCGAGCGGCTCACAGTGAACCCACTCGGCGCCTGGCTGAATGATGGCTGGACGCTCTGGCGCCGCACCGCTAACACGATGGTCGCGCTCGTCGAAGTCTTCATCCGGGGTCCCGACCCCTGTTGTGGCGACGGTCTCCCGGGGTAAGTATCCCACACCGTGCGCCCGAATCTGACGAAGCGGTAGAAGGTGGGGTTAAGCGCCGCTCAGTTCCGGGAACCAGAGGGCGATTTCCCGAGCCGCCGACTCGGGCGAATCGGAGCCGTGCACCAGGTTGTCCTGAGTGACAAGCGCCAGGTCACCGCGGACGGTACCCGGGGTCGCCTTCTCCACCGGATCGGTGCCGCCGGCAATCTGCCGGAACGCCGCGATGGCTCGCGGGCCCTCGACGACCGCAGCCACAACGGGCCCGGAGGTGATGAATTCCAGCAGCGAGCCGAAGAACGGCTTGCCGTCGTGCTCGGCGTAATGCTGCCGGGCGAGGTCGTCTGTGACGGCCTTGAGCTCGAGGGCGGCAAACGTCAGCCCCTTGCGCTCGATCCGGCTGACGATCTCTCCGATCAGGTGCCGCTGTACGCCGTCCGGCTTGATCAATACGAGTGTCCGCTCAGTCACGGCGCACAGCCTACCGGGCAGTAATGACTACTCGGCCCCGGGTGGCGGACCCGACTGCTGGAACGGCAGCTGCCCACGGTCCTGACGGCCCTTGACCTCGGCCCGGAGGTAGATCAGCAGTGCCCAGACCGCGGCGAAGATCACGCCGATGAACCCGATCGCACCGTGGATCAGCGCGGCCACGATGAACACCGCCTGGATCCCGAGATTCACCCAGATGATGCCGGGCCTGCCCTGCATACCGGACAGCAGCACCAGCACCACAGCCATGCCGATGAGGAAGCCACCGCTGAGCACGGTCAGCCCGGGCTCACCAGCCGCGACCACCGGCAGCGCGAGCAGCACGACGATGGCCTCCAGGATCAGCGCGGCAGCCATGATCCCGCGGAAACTGCGCCACGGGTCACCCGCCTGCGGAGCGGGCGGTATCGCATCCGGGTCCGGGGTGTCACCGGTCGGCGTCGTGCTCATTGCGGATCCCGCCCGAACAGCGTGCGAGCCGCGCCCGCGGTGACGACCGAACCGGTGATGACCATGCCGCTCCCCGAATATCCTTCACCATCGTTACCGGACTCCTCGACCAATGCCGTGGCCGTCTCGATCGCATCCGTCAGGGTGGCCGCCACGGCCACCCGCTCCGGACCGAAACGCTCCTCGGCGCGGGCGGCGAGGACGTCGACCTCCAATGCCCGCGGCGATCCGTTGTGGGTCACCACGATCATGTCGAAGGCCGGTTCCAGTGCCTCGAGGATGCCGTCGACATCCTTGTCGGCCATCACCGACACCACGCCGACCAGATAGCGGAAGTCGAATTCGTCGGCCAACGCCTGCGCCAGGGCCGCCGCCCCGGCCGGATTGTGGGCGGCGTCGACGAAGACGGTCGGTGCGCTGCGCACCCGTTCCAGCCGGCCCGGGCTGCTGGCCGCCGCGAAACCCGCGCGCACCGCGTCGATATCGAGCTGACGCTCCGGGCCTGCGCCGAAGAACGCCTCCACCGCGGCCAGCGCGAGGACGGCATTGTGCGCCTGATGCTCACCGTGCAGCGGTAGGAAGATCTCCGAATACACCCCACCGAGGCCCTGCAGCGTCAGCAGCTGACCGCCGATGGCCACCTGCCGTTCCAGGATGGTGAACTCGGAATCCTCGCGGGCCACTGCCGCGTCGACGCGGACTGCCTGTGCCAGAAGCACTTCCATCGCTTCGGGGACCTGCTGCGCGATGATGGCCACGGTGTCGGTCGGCACCAGGTCGTCATCCTGCTTGGCGATGATCCCGGCCTTCTCCCCGGCGATCTCGGCGATCGTGTCGCCGAGGAAATCGGTGTGGTCCAGTCCGATGGGGGTGATCACGGCGACGGGCGCATCGACCACGTTGGTCGCGTCCCAGCGCCCACCCAGTCCGGTCTCCACCACCGCCACATCGATCGGCGCGTCGGCGAAGGCGGCGAACGCCATCGCGGTGAGCACCTCGAACTTGCTCATCCGGGGACCGCCGGCCGCTTCGGACTGGGCATCCACCATCTCGATGAACGGCTCGATCTCCCGGTAGGTCTCGACATACTGCGCCGGGGTGACGGGCTTACCGTCAATGGAGATGCGCTCCACCGCGGACTGCAGATGCGGGCTGACCGTCCGGCCCGTTCGCCGGTGCAGCGCCGTCAGCAGGGCATCGATGATGCGGGCCACCGAGGTCTTGCCGTTGGTCCCGGCGATGTGGATCGACGGGTAGTTGCGCTGCGGAGAGCCAAGCAGCTCCAACAGTGCGGTGATGCGGGTGGTGCTGGGCTCGATCTTGGTTTCCGGCCACCGCTGGTCTAGCAGGTGCTCGACCTGCAGCAGTGCCGCGATCTCGTCCGGTGCGGGTTGTGTCATCGGGTCCATCGGCTCTTCGCGCAGGCGCTCATCGCAAGCCGCCGAGGCGGGCGGTGATCCGCTCCACCTCTTCGGTCGCCAACTGCCGGCGGGCCCGGATCTTGTCGACGACGGCGTCGGGCGCCTTGGCCAGGAAGGCGTCGTTGCCGAGTTTGCCTGCGGTCTGGACCAATTCCTTCTGCGCGGCGGCAAGGTCCTTCTCCAGCCGCTTGCGTTCGGCCGCAACATCGACGGTGCTCGATGTGTCGAGTTCGACTAGCACGGTGCCGCCGGTGAGGCGCACCTCGACGGCCGCCGACGGGGTGAACCCGTCCGCGGGCTCGGTGAGCCAGGCCAGCGAGGCGATCGCGGGCAGCTGGGCGGTCAGGCCCGCCGCATCGATGCCGACCACCTTCGCCGGAACCCGTTGGCGGTCGTTGAGACCTTGGTCGCTACGGAACCGGCGCACCTCGGTGATCAGGCGCTGCATATCGGTGATGCGCTGGGTGGCAAGCTCATCCACGGCGATCCCGGAGGACACCGGCCAGTCGGCGATGACGATCGACTCGCCGCCGGTGACCGTCTTCCACAGCGTCTCGGTGACGAACGGCATCACCGGGTGCAGCAATTTGAGCAGCGTGTCCAATGCGGTGGCCAGCACGGCGCCGGTGAGTTCGGCGCGGGTACCCCCGTCGGCGAACTGCACCTTGGCCAGTTCCAGATACCAGTCGCAGAGCTCGTCCCACGCGAAGTGGTACAGCGATTCGCAGGCCCTGCTGAACTCATAGCTCTCCATGGCCGAATCGGCTTCGGCACGAACCTCTTCCAGTCTGCCCAGGATCCAGCGATCGGCGTCGGTGAGCTCATCGGCGGCGGGCAGTGGGCCGACTGCGGCACCGTTCATCAACGCGAACTTGGTGGCGTTGAAGATCTTGGTGGCGAAGTTGCGCGAGGCCCTGGCGTGATCCTCACCGATGGACAGATCACCGCCCGGGCTGGCACCGCGGGC
>JBPPMV010000153.1:0-11361 GCA_051306235.1 Mycobacterium sp.
TGGTGGCCGAGGTGACCGCGCGCCAGTGCGATGACGAGGACGACGGGATCGCCCACCAGGTGATCGACGGCTGGGCGTACGCCAAGGCTCAGGTCGCGGCCGCCTGCAACCTCGGTTCGTACGCCGCGAACAAGCAGATGCGCATCGCCCAAGCACTGCGCGACAGACTGCCGCGGACAGCCGCGTTGTTCGCCGCCGGCGCACTGTCGATGACGGTGATCGATGCGATCACCTGGCGCACCCACCTGGTCGCCGACGATGAAGCCCTGGCATTGATCGACACCGCCATCGCCGGGGAAGCCCACGAATACGGGGCGCTCTCGGAGAAGGGATTGGAGAACGCCGTCGATCTCTGGGTACAGAAATTCGATGCCTACGCGGTCCTGCGCTCCAAGGCTGCGGCAAAGAACCTCTATGTCGAATTCGATGACAGGGACGACCCGGCAGGGGTGGCCTCTTTCTGGGGCCGGCTGCGCGTCACCGACAAAATTGTGCTGTCCACTCGGCTGAATGATCTGGCGGCCACCGTGTGCGCGAATGATCCGCGCCCTATCGGCGAGCTGCGCGCCGCCGCCCTGGGCGCACTGGGGGTGGTCGGCCCCGGTCTGGAGCGATTGACGTGCGAGTGCGGTGATGCCGAGTGCCCCGGCAGCGGGAAAGACCCCCGCGCGACGCCGGTCTCCATTTACGCCCTCGCTGAGCAGATCACGCAAACCACGCCGCCGCGTCCGGCACAGTCCCGACCCGCGCCATCTACCGATGACCTTGAGCCCGAGCTGTTCGAGGACGCCGACAGTGACGGCGACGCCGAGCATGCTGCGCCCTCGCCGGAGCCCATGCCGACGAACTCCGCCGCGACGTTCGGCACCGGTGTCCTCTTGGACGGCGCGGTCATCCCGGCCGCGCTGCTCGACGCACTGGCCGCCACCGGCGCCACCGTCAGACCACTCACCGATGTCTGTGACCTGCAGGCAGAGTCGCGCCATGACCCGTCGGCCAAGCTCACCGCGTTCGTGCGGATGCGGGCGCAGACCTGCACCTTCCCCGGCTGTCACAAGCCGGCGCATCGCTGCGATCTGGATCATCTGGTGCCGTGGCCCGCCGGGGCGACGCATCCGGGCAATCTTCACCCGTTATGTCGTGAGCATCATCTTGTGAAGACATTCAGTGGCTGGACGCCGAAGCTGAAACCCGACGGCGCCGTCCAATGGACCTCGCCGACCGGGCACCGTTATACCCAGAAACCCGGAGCGGCGATCCTGTTCCCGCACTGGAACATCCACACCAGAATCCCGCCGGCACGACCCGTCGCGACCGCCGATGGCGCCAAACGCGATGCCATGATGCCCACCCGGCATCGCACCCGCGCGCAGGACCGCGAACAGCGCATCAATGCCGAACGTGCCCGCAATGCAACCGAACTCGCACTCCAACGCATCCGGGAACAGGTCGCGCTGGAAGACCGGATCCGCACAGCTCGGGCCCGCCAGGATGGAGCCCCCGACAATAACTACTTCACCGACACCGTCACCTACACCGACAATGATCCGCCACCGTTCTGATATCGGGCCCACTGATATCGGGCACATTGACGCCAGGCACACCGGCGGACGGGCGCTCGGTTTGTGGACCACATCGGGCCATTCCCACGACTGTCTGCCTGGAACTTGGCCCGCCGAAGATGACGGGCCGCAGCCAACTTGGTGCTACCGTAGCCCGCGCGGACGAGTTGGCCGGGCGACCGCGGAGCTCAGGTTTCTGATCTGGGCGTCGAGGAAAGTCCGGACTTCACAGAGCAGGGTGATTGCTAACGGCAATCCGGGGAAACCCGCGGGAAAGTGCCACAGAGAGAAGACCGCCACCGCTGTCCTTGCGGCAGTGGAGGTAAGGGTGAAACGGTGCGGTAAGAGCGCACCAGCATCCCGGGTGACCGGGATGGCTAGGTAAACCCCACCCGAAGCAAGGCCAAGAAGGCCGCAACCTGGTTGCGGCTGCGCAAGCGTTCGAGGGCTGCTCGCCCGAGCTTGCGGGTAGGCCGCTTGAGGCACCCGGCGACGGTGTGCCCAGATGGATGGTCGCCGCCTCGCCGGAATTCCGGTGAGGAACAGAATCCGGCTTATAGGCCAGCTCGTCCGCCCCTACTTCCCGACGGCTTTGCGCAGGGCCTTGAGGGCGGCACCGATCCCGTCCTCGGCCGCCGATGCCACCTCGGCCTCCCGCTGATAGAGCAGGCCGTAGGTGAAGGTGTCCTCGCCGGCGGCATGCGCCGCGTCGGCCTCCTCGAGCAGATGGGTTCGGCTGACCACGCTGTCCTGGTGATCGCCGAGCAGGCTCTGAATGGTCTTGGCCTTATCGGCCACCGCCGAGTCCCCGGTGGCCGAAGCGGTGTAACGAAGCCGCTTGGCGCGCTTGCGGATTCGGTGCAGCGACTCGTCGGTGCCGTCCTCCTCGGCGACCTTCGCCGCCTTGCGCACCTTCTTGTACGCCGCCGCCACACTGGCCGCCCCGGAGTCCTCAGCGGACTGATCCGATGCCGTCGACGGAGCCGCAACCAGCTCTTCGAGAGCGTCGAGCAGCCGGAAGTAGCGCTCCGAACGCATCGCCAGTATCGAACGCCGCCAGCCATTGGCATACCGCTGCCGGGCGCCGTCGACCAGACGCCGGCGCACCGGGCCGCGCACCAGTTCCGGCGCCAGCCCGTCGATCGCTTCCTCGTACTTCTCCGCCAGCACCTCGGCGTCCCGGGCCACCCCGAGCACACCCGCCAGCAGCTTCAGCTCGTCGAGGATCCACGAGTCATCGGCCAGGTCGAACGACCCGTCGGCCAGCAGGCTGCGGATCTTGCGGGTGGTGACGCGCATCTGGTGCACGGAGTCGTAGACATCGGCGCGGACGGCGCGGTCCCATGACACCAGTTCGGCGACGTTCTCGGCGACGGCCCGGCGCACCGGATCCGAGGCTTCCGGGGTCGGTGCCTCGGGTTCGCCGGTGGCCAGCACCCGGGCCAGCTTCGAACCGTGCCCGGCAGGTACCGCCCCGGCGTCGAACAACCGATTCGACAACCGGTCCAGGATGTCGGTGGGGCCGCCTTCGACGATTTCGAGCTCCCACTCGCGCCAGACCTGCGGCTCGCTGTCGGGACGCAGTGCCGCCGCGGTCACCTGGTCATCGCAGAACTCCGCGACCGCGGTGTCCTCGGCGCCGAACAGCAACGACACCGTGCGCTCGGTGGTGATGCGGGCGACGGCCGACAGCGGCCGGTCCCGGACGATCGCCGCGACCACATCGCGGATCTCGTCGGGCACGGAGTCGGCCAGCGGTGCCCGGATCTCGGTGCGGGAGTCCGGTCCGGCGGGCAGCTTCACATGCCAGCCCGCATCGCCGCCGCCGGTGCGGCGGCGCAGTGTGATGCGCTTGGCGGCCAGATCATGGCCGGGGGTGTCGTAGTACACCGCCTCCAACGTCTGTGTGGGTGTGTGCTGCACCCTCGATACCACCGCGAGGCCGTCGAACGACGGTGCGACGGTGGTCTCGACCACATCGAACTTTCGTTCAACCTCGGTGTGGCGCGACGTCTTTGGTTTGTCAGCAGGCATGTTCACCCTTGTTCGATCCAGCGCGTGTCACAAGCTGTGAACAGCGTGCCACATCGAGATGAACAACCTCCTAGCGCGCGTGGCCCCGGAATTGGGGACGCGTGTTACACCCCGGCGCCTGGGCGTAATACCGTGAGCGCCATGACCGCTTTCGAGACGCTGAAGTTCACCCGGGCCGGATCCGTCGTCAACATCGTGCTGGATCGGCCCGATGCCGCCAACGGGATGAACGCCGCCATGACCCGCGATCTCGCCGATGCGGCGACGCTGTGCGATACCGCCGAGACAAAGGTGGTGACGCTGACCGGCGCGGGCAGGTTCTTCTGCGCAGGCGGGGACCTCAAGGCGATGGCAGCGGCCGAGGACCCGGGCGTCTTCGTCAAGGGCATCGCCAACGACCTGCACCGCGCCATGTCGACCTTCGCGCGGATGGACGCCGTGCTGATCACCGCCGTCAACGGGGTGGCCGCCGGCGCCGGATTCTCGCTCGGCGTCTCCGGAGACCTCGTGCTCGCCGCCGAATCGGCATCGTTCACCATGGCGTACACCAAGGCCGGCCTGAGCCCCGACGGCGGCGCGTCCTACGTGCTGCCCCGCCTGGTCGGCCTGCGCCGCACCCAGGAACTGATGATCACCAACCGGGTGCTCAAGGCGCCGCAGGCACTCGAGTGGGGCCTGGTGACCACCGTGGTCCCCGACGCCGACCTGCCCGCCAAGCTCGAGGAGCTGGCCGGTCAGATCGCCGGCGGCGCAAAGGGTTCCAACTCCGCGGTCAAGGCGCTACTGCTGAACACCTATTCCTCGGGCTACGAGGCCCAGCTGGAGCATGAGGCACGCCAGATCGCCGGCAATGCCTCCTCTCCCGACGGGAAAGAAGGCATTGCGGCGTTCCTGGGCAAGCGCGCCCCGGAATTCAGTTAGTAGAGCGGGGGACCCGGGGGTTAGTAGGAGTGCTCCTCGGCGGGGAAGACCCCGCTGGCGACCTCATCGGCGTACTGCGTCGCTGCGCGCTGCAGCTCGCCGCCGATCTCGGCGAAACGCTTCACGAACTTTGCGGTCTTGCCCGAGGTCAGGCCCGCCATGTCCTGCCACACCAGAACCTGGGCGTCGCAGTTGGGGCCTGCACCGATACCGACGGTGGGGATGGTCAGCTTGCCGGTGATCTGGGTCGCCAGTTCGGCGGGCACCATCTCCAGCACCACGGCCACCGCGCCGGCCTCGGCCACCGCGATCGCGTCGTGGATGGTCTGATCGCCGGAATCGCCGCGACCCTGTACCCGGAATCCGCCCAGCCCGTTCACGCTCTGCGGGGTGAAGCCGATGTGCGCGATCACCGGGATACCGGCCTGGGTGAGCGCCGCGATCTGGGCGGCCACCCGCTCGCCACCTTCGAGCTTGACCGCATGCGCTCCGGTCTCCTTCATGAAGCGGGTCGCGGTCTCCAGCGCCTGATCGGCGCTGCGCTCATAGCTGCCGAACGGCAGATCGGCGACGACCAGCGCGTGGGCGGCACCGCGGACCACGGCGCGGACCCGCGGGATGAGCTCGTCGACGGTGATCTGCACGGTGGTGTCATAGCCGTACACCACGTTGGCGGCGGAGTCGCCGACCAGGAGCACCGGTATGCCGGCGTCATCGAAGATCCGGGCGGTGGAGAAGTCATATGCGGTGAGCATCGACCACTTGTGGCCTTCGGACTTCCACTTCTGCAGGTGGTGGGTGCGGACCTTGGTGGGGGTCTTGGTGGCACCGTAAACGGACTGCTCAGACATCATTGTCCCTCGATGTGGTTGTCGGGTTGATCCTCGAGGCCCATCCGGGTCCCCGGGTCATCTGACGTCCACCAGTGTGCCACTCCGGCGCGCCAAGGTGAACGCCCGGTTAAGTGGATTACCTCACATCGCCACCGCACGGTCCTACCATCGGCAGCATGCAGAGGCTCAGTGGACTCGACGCCAGCTTTCTCTATCTGGAAACCGCCGCCCAGCCCCTGCACGTCTGTTCGATCCTCGAACTCGATACCGCGACGATGCCCGGCGGCTACACCTTCGACCGACTGCGTGACGAACTGGCCATGCGGGTCAAGGCCATGCCGGAGTTCCGGGAGAAGCTCGCCGACAGCCGGCTGAACTTGGACCACCCGGTGTGGGTGGAGGACCGCGATTTCGATGTGCACCGCCATCTGCACCGCATCGGGTTGCCGTCACCGGGCGGGCGTGCCGAACTCTCGGAGATCTGCGGTCACATCGCCTCGCTGCCGCTGGACCGCACCCGGCCGCTGTGGGAGATGTGGGTCATCGAGAACGTCGCGGGCACCGACGCGCAATCCGGTGGACGACTGGCCCTGCTGACGAAGGTGCATCACGCCGCCGTCGACGGGGTCACGGGAGCCAATCTGATGTCGACGCTCTGCACCACCGAACCCGATGCGCCCCCGCCGGACCCCGTCGACGGTGCCGGCGATGCCTCGGAGCTCGAGATCGCGGTCAACGGGGCGTTCACGTTCGTCACCCGGCCGCTGAAGCTGGTCAACATGCTGCCCCAGACGGTCGCGACGGTCGTCGACACCGCCCGTCGCGCCACCAAGGGCCTGACCATGGCGGCACCGTTCGCGGCGCCCAAGACCCGCTTCAACGCCAATGTGACCGGGCACCGCAACATCGCCTTCGCCGAACTGGACCTGGCCGATATCAAGACCGTCAAGGATCATTTCGGGGTCAAGGTCAACGATGTCGTGCTGGCGTTGGTGTCCGGTGTGCTGCGTCGTTTCCTGCTGGAGCGCGACGAACTGCCCGAATCCTCTCTGGTGGCGATGATTCCGGTATCGGTGCACGACAAGTCCGACCGGCCGGGCCGCAACCAGGTGTCGGGGATGTTCTCCTCGCTGCACACCGCGGTTCCCGATCCTGCCGAACGCCTGATGGCCATCGCATCGGCGAATTCTGTTGCCAAACAACATAGTTCGGCGATCGGGGCGACGCTGCTGCAGGACTGGACGCAGTTCGCCGCGCCCGCGGTGTTCGGTGTCGCCATGCGGGTGTACGCGAGCAGCAAGCTGTCGGCGGCCGCCCCGGTGCACAACCTCGTGGTGTCCAACGTGCCCGGTCCGCAGATACCGCTGTACCTCCTGGGCTGCGCGGTGAAGGCGATGTATCCGCTGGGGCCGATCTTCCACGGCTCCGGACTGAACATCACCGTCATGTCCCTGACCGGCAAGCTCGACGTCGGCCTCATCTCCTGCCCGGAATTGCTGCCCGATCTGTGGGAGATGGCCGATGACTTCACCGTCGAACTCGAGGATCTGGTCGCGGCGACCGGCCGTTAGTCTCGTTTGATAGACAGCCTCACCTGCTCCGATGTCGGCGCATGGCAGCATGGTCAGCCATGAACCTCAAGCGCGGGGGCTTCGCGGCCGCCATGGCGCTGCTCCTGGTCTCCGGATGCAGCAACGTCGTCGACGGCCGTGCCGTGCTGTCCGCGCCCCGGCCGGGTACTCCGGTGCAGTGGGCGCCGTGCCAGGCCGGCGCGGGGGAGTCCCGGATCCCGTCCGGTGCCGAGTGTGGGCTGCTGTCCGTCCCGGTCGACTACGACAACCCTGAAGGCGACGTCGCGCAGATCGCGATGATCCGGATCAAGGCCACCGGTCAGAAGATCGGATCGTTGTTCGTCAACCCCGGCGGCCCCGGCGAATCCGGTGTGGAGGCCGCGGTCAACCTGGTCGGCACCATGCCGCAGTCGGTGCGCGAGCAGTTCGACCTGGTCGGGTTCGACCCGCGCGGGGTCGGGCTGTCCAAGCCCGCACTGTGGTGCAACTCCGATGAGGACAACGACCGGTTGCGTGCCGACCCGACGGTGGAGTACACCGACGAGGGCGTCGAGCACATCGAGACCCAGACCAAGGAGTTCATCGACCGCTGCGTCGAGAAGATGGGCGAGGAGTTCCTGGCCAACATCGGAACCCAGAGTGTGGCAAGGGATCTCGACGCCATGCGGGAGGCGGTCGGGGACGAGAAGCTGACCTACCTGGGCTACTCCTACGGCACCCGGATCGGTGCCACGTACGCCGAGCTGTTCGGTGACAAGGTGCGCGCGATGATCCTCGACGGCGCGGTGGATCCGAATGCCGATCCCGTCGAGGCCGATATCCGGCAGGCCGCCGCGTTCCAGAAGGCGTTCGACGATTACGCCGCGGATTGCGCACAGGACCCGAACTGCCCGCTGGGCAGCGACCCGGCCAAGGCGACCGAGGTGTACCAGGACCTGGTCTACCCGCTGGTCGACAACCCGGCCCCGACCGCCGATCCGCGCGGGCTCGGATACAGCGACGCGATCGTCGGCACCATCCTGCCGCTGTACTCACCGAACCTGTGGCGGCATCTCACCGACGGCCTGACCGAACTGCGCGACAGCGGACGCGGTGACACCATGCTGG
The DNA here is from genome assembly GCA_051306235.1 of Mycobacterium sp. Lineage (GTDB taxonomy): Bacteria > Actinomycetota > Actinomycetes > Mycobacteriales > Mycobacteriaceae > Mycobacterium. The sequence continues at coordinate 8,029 of JBPPMV010000153.1, forward strand.
CGCTCGCCGATCTGTACATGGGCCGGGATCAGAACGGCCACTACAACAATTCGACCGATGTGCGGGTCGCCGTCAACTGCGTCGACGAACCGCCGATCACCGACCGGGACACCGTCATCGAGCAGGACAAGCGCGCCCGTGAGGTGGCACCGTTCCTGAGCTACGGCGAGTTCACCGGCAAGGCGCCCATGGGCACCTGCTCGTTCTGGCCGGTGCCGCCGACCTCGGAACCGCATGAGCTGAGCGTGCCCGGTCTGCCGCCGACGCTGGTGGTGTCCACCACCAATGACCCGGCCACCCCATATCAGGCGGGTGTCGACCTGGCCGAGCAGCTGGGCGGCACGCTGCTCACCTTCGAGGGCACCCAGCACACCGTGGTCTTCCAGGGCAACACCTGCGTCGACGACATCTCCGCCACGTACCTGGTCGATGGCGTCGTGCCGCCGGCCGGCACCCGCTGCTGACCGGCGACCGTCTGGTCACGGACCTGTCTCCGTCTGGTTCCCGGGTGGTCTCCGCCCTGATTCCGCGGCGTGGTCGTCGCGCGGCGCGTGCGACCATGGTCGCCATGTGGCTGGCTGGCAGAGTTTTCTCGGTGCTGCTGGCTCTGCTCACGGCGGCCGGCATGGTGGGTGCACCCGCGCAGGCCGCACCGGTGCCCTGGGGTGGCTGTGCGCAGTTCCTCGGCGATGCCCCGGTGATCGCCACGGCGCAGTGCAGCACCGTCGCGGTTCCGGTGGACCGGTCCAATCCCGAAGGGGCGCAAGCACAACTGGCCGTCATCCGGATACCCGCGGCCGGTAACCGGATCGGGACACTGATGGTCAACCCCGGTGGTCCCGGCGCCTCGGCGGTCGACACCGTAGCCCAGATGGGCACCGCGCTGGCGGCCTCGCCGATCGGGCAGCAGTTCGACCTGGTGGGCTTCGACCCGCGCGGTGTCGGCTACTCGACCCCCCAGCTGCGGTGCCGCACCGACGCAGAGTTCGACGCCTACCGCGCCGAACCGATGGCCGATTACAGCCCGGCGGGCGTCGCCCACATCGAAGAGGTGTACCGCTCGTTCGCGCAGTCCTGCGTGGACAGCATGGGCCCGGAGTTCCTGGCCAATATCGGTACCGCGTCGACCGCGCAGGACATGGACGCGGTGCGCGCCGCGCTCGGCGACGAGCAGCTCAGTTATCTCGGCTTCTCCTATGGCACCGAACTCGGCACCGCGTACGCCCAGCGGTATCCCGAACGGGTCCGGGCCATGGTGCTCGACGGTGCGCTGGACCCCGGCTCGGATCCGATCAGCGAAAGTGTCTGGCAGCTGACCGGATTTCAGCGGGCCTTCGACGATTACGCCGCGGACTGCGCGAAATCGCCTGCCTGCCCGCTCGGCGCCGATCCCGCCCAGTTCGTCACGCGCTACCACCAACTGATCGACCCGCTGGTGACCCAGCCGGCTGCCACTCCCGATCCGCGCGGTCTGAGCTACTCCGATGCGATCACCGGTACCGCGCAGGCGCTCTACAGCAAGCGGTACTGGACGTATCTGACCAGCGGGTTGCTCGGCCTGCAGCGCGGTACCGATCCCAGTGATCTGCTGCTGCTCGCCGATCAGTACCAGGGTCGCGATGTGGCCGGGCACTACCGCAATCAGCAGGATGCGTTCACCGCGATCCGCTGTGTCGACGCGCCCTACCCGACTGACCCGGCGGCCTGGGCGGATGCCGACCTGCGCACCCGCGCGGCCGCACCCTTCATGGAGTACGGAACGTTCACCGGCTATGCGCCACGCGATATCTGCGCGATGTGGCCGGTGCCGTCGACGTCGGCACCGGGGGTGGCCACATCGCCGGGCCCCGGGAAGGTGATGGTGGTGTCGACGACGCGCGATCCGGCCACGCCGTATGAGGCCGGTGTCGAACTGGCCCGCCAACTCGACGCCCCGTTGGTGAGCTTCGAGGGCACCCAGCACACCGTGGTGTTCAACGGTGACGAATGCGTGGACACATCGGTGCTGGCGTTCCTGACCGATCTGGTTCAGCCGCCGCCAGGGCTGCGCTGCTGACCTTTCTGGTGCTAATGACCCTTCTGAAACGGGATCATCTCCCGTGACAGCAGCGCCCGCACCCGCGGATCGCGGCTGCAGGCCACCGCCAGCACCGTCAGCAGCACCCAGCTGGACAGCGCACTGCCCAGCACCAGGGCGAACGCGGCCCAGTCCCCGCCGGCGAGTTCGCGCGCCGCGTACTGCCGCGACCAGAGCCGCCAGTAGATCATCAGGTTGACGGTCAGCCCGACACCGTAGGACAGCACGAAGGAGAACAGGAACGGCTTCCAGGTGCCGTCGTGCAGACGTGCCGAGATCGGCTCGTGCCGAATCGGGTAGAGGACCGACAGCACATTGGCCACGCCCAGCCAGATGAACACCATCGTGACCAACTGGTCGATCATGGCGATCGGATTGCCGTCCCCGATGGCGGTCAGCGCGAAGATCACCGGGAGTCCCGCCCCGATCACCAACACCGCAATGGTGATGTTCTTGATGACCAGGATGCGCCAGATCGGCTCACCGGCGGACAGCGCGCGACGGACCCGTTCTGCCTCGAAGCACAGCGCATTCGTGCAGATCACGCTGCCGACGATCGCCGCGAACAGGTAGAGCGTCAGCCGGCCCGCGTCATAGCGGACCAACCCGGAGAAGTGGTAGAAGGCCACCAACGACAGCGCGATGCCCAGCGTGATGGCGGTCCGCACCACGATGGCCCGCGGCTTCCGGAAGAGGACGTGGCGCAGTTCGTCGCGCACCCGGCGGCCGAGGTCGGGCAGCAGCGGGCGGACACCACGCACCACCGCGGCCCGGGTCGTCTCGGGGGCCACCTGCCGGGCCAGCGCCACCTGCAGCACCGCCTCGGCGACCGCGGCCCGGGCCAGTCCCACCGCCGCGACGACGTTGGCGACGGCCTGCTCGGGTGTCTGCCCCGGATCGTGGCTGACGGTACGACCTGCTCTTTCGAGCTCCACCCTGGCCCGGCCGGCCTCCTGGGCCAGTGGCCGGTCATCGCCCCACTCGGCTGCCGACGCGGCCGCCTCGGCCCCGCGCAACGCCTCCGTCAGGGCCCGCAATTCCTGGATGGCCGCCAGTGAAAGCCCGTCGGATCCGGCGGTGCCTGCTGCTCCATTCACCGCACCACTGAATCACGCCGAGGTCGTCGGAACCGCGACGCGTGTGTAACACAGATTTAACAGCCGGTACCTAGGCTTCCAGCATGGACCGCCAGAAGGAATTTGTGCTGCGCACGCTGGAGGAACGCGATATCCGCTTCGTCCGGTTGTGGTTCACCG
>JBPPMV010000154.1:0-2720 GCA_051306235.1 Mycobacterium sp.
GCCCTCCACCCACCACCGGGAGTGATACGTCCGCTCCGCCGCCGTTGATGTGGTGGTGCGTTCGCGCGACTCGGGCAGCTTGCGCCGCAGCTCCACCATCGACACCGAGCTGGGTGGCACCACGGTGTCCGGAGGAGCGGTGGCCTTGGTGGGCTGCAACGTGCGGGTCTCAGCGACGGTGCGTTGATCCATCAGCAGCCAGGTGGCGCCCAGGATGCGCACCATCTGGGAGGCGTCGGGGTCCCCGTTGACCTCGGCGGTCCGTGGCACGTCGGGATTGACGAGCAGCGTGGTCCCTGACCAGAGAGGGGTGCTGATGCCGAACGGTTCCAGCAGGTCTTGGCGCTGGGCCAACCGGGAGGCGACCTGGATCTGCAACACCCCATCGGCGCGGCGCCACCACCACGCCCCATCCCAAGGCACCGAACCCTTGTCGTGAAAGGGCATGGTGCCAGCTGGCTTGGCCCAGCACAGCATCCCGGCATCTGAGGGCAACACGAGGTCGGGGGTCCACTCCGGCAGCGTCTGTGCGGCGGCCATCACCACCGGAACCATGTCGCGCGCAACCCAGTACAGTCCGGCCCGATCGAGCGCCTGCACCTCGGTACGCATCTCGTCCAGCGATGCGGCCAGTTCACGGGCAAGGTTGTTGCGGCGCCGCAGTTGTGCCGGGTTTCGCACACTTCTCAGGTCGGGATCATCCATGAGTGCGGCGCTGTGGCGTTCGATCAGCTCGACGAAGCCGCGGCGTAGTGCACCGCGGATGTCGGGCATTGCCGGTGCGGTCCACGGCGATCCACGTTTCATGCAGCGTCTCCTGGTCAGGGCTGTACCGGCACAGTCTGGCGTGCTGATGTTTATCGCTTATGTTTCTACTCGGTTTGGGCGCAAAACACGGCGTAGGTCTGTTGTATCGTCGGCGCGACGGCGTCGTAGGTGTCCCAGGTGTCGGGCGCGGCGTAGGTCACCGGATACTGCGCGATTATCGGGATGTGCCTGTACATCTCAAGGTAGGCGCGGTAGGAGGCTTTGCTGAATGCCCAGCCGCGTGTGGTGAGCATGAATCCGTGGATTTCTCCGCAGTAGCGCTGGAGTAGGAATGACCCGGGCGTCAGCGAGCGGTCCAGTAGCGCGGCGATGTCGACGTTGTGCTGGTTGGCCAGGCCGTGATGGGCCAGCCAGGCGAAGAACATGCCGATGTGGGTCGCGGCGTGGTCACGGTGCAGGCCGTGTTCACTGCAGGTGTCGTAGTGCCAGCCGGCGTCGTCAATCGGCACGGGATTCCTCGTCTCGTGATGGTTGAATGTGTTGACGTGTAGGGGATCCGGCGGTGCTGCCGCCGCTGCCGAGAATCTGCGGCTCTGCGCTGTCCGGCAATGGCAATAGTCACTTCGGACAGGGCCCGTAGTGATCGCGGATGCGCTGTTGCAGTTGGCGAGCGGCGGGCAACAGATCATCGGCCGAGCCGGTGTTGGCGGTGGGATCATCGCAGTCGCCGATGTCGACGCTGCCCGACCAGCGCAGATCGCCATAACGGGCCGGATCGTCGGCCCAGGACCAGAGTAGCTGCAGCGGGCGCTGACGTCCTGCACCGAGCGCGTGGATGACCCCGACGATGTCGGCGTATGCGGTCTCGGGGCTGGGCACGTCGACGTTCATCTGCACGATGCGGCCCTCGCGGATGACGATCAAGCGCGCTGTGGCGGGTGCGGCGGCAGCCAGCTGCGCATCGACAGCGCGCTTGTCCTCAGTGCTCAGCCGCGTGCGGATCCACCAGGCGGCCTCCTCGCCGGGTCCTGGCGCTGGATTGACTTCGATCTGGTCAAGCGGGCGGTTAGCGAACACCTGCAGGACGGTATCCACGATCGCCGCGGTGGCCGAAGCGTCGCGGATCTCGATTCTGGTGGCGCCCTCGGAGGTGGCGCGCCAGTTGATGGACTGGGCGGTGGCGCGCGAATCCAGTTCCCGCAGAAGCGTGGCCACCGCTGCGGTGCCATCGGGTAGCGCGGTGCTGGCGTTGATACTCACTCGATCGGCGACATCGAGTTCGATCCGCTGGTCGTAATCGGCAAAATCATCCCCGCGGGTGGCGTCGATCTCGGCTGCGACAGCGCCGATCTGTTCGATGCTGGCTTGCTCCAAACTCACCCGCAGTTCGAAGCGTGTGCCCTCTAGAATCCCGTTGTCATAAACGAGATCGACGTCGCTGACGCCGGGCATCGCCGCGATGCGTCGCTCGATATCGATGGCCTGGCTCTCGCGGCCGGGGGCACCGGTGCAGCCGGTGAGCACCGCGGCGGTGACAAGGAGTGCGCCAATTCTGGCTCTGCGCCTTCCACACCGGGGTTCGACAGCGGAACACTTCATCAGAATTGCTCGGCGATGGCCTGCGCTACCGTCCGGATCAGGTCCATGTTCTGGGTGGGCTCAACGATGCTGACCAGTGGCACCACAGGGCCGCGCGAGCTGTTGGTTGTCTCACCGACCACGACATCGAAAACCCCGAGGTTCTCATCGCCGATCACCCGGTGTCCGTCCACCGTGAACTGGTCGGGGTTGACCTCGATCATCGCCGGGTCCTGATAGGAGAACGACACATCGACCAGCGGACCGCCGTCCACGGTGAACATGCAGCTGTTGACGGTGACGTCCTCTGCGGCGATGTCGACGGTGTGGGCGCCTCGCAGCCGTTCGGCGGGCGCGCAGGGGTCGGCGCCGGA
>JBPPMV010000155.1:0-2637 GCA_051306235.1 Mycobacterium sp.
CTTTGGGTGCAGCCTGTCGCCCTCCTGGTTGTTCCCGGCGATAGGGGAATTGTGATCACTGCCCAGAAGTTTCCGCAGACCTGCGCTCCCGCGGTGATGAGCGAGCTGTGCGTCGTCATACCGGCCCACAATGAGCAGGACCTCCTGCAGGATTGCCTGGAGGCATTGCGCCTCGCGGGCCGGGAGTTACGCCGCCACCATCCCGCGATCACCTGTCGCGTCATTGTCGTTCTCGACGACTGCGCCGATGGCAGCGCCGAGATCGTCACCGCATCGGGCGCCACGGCGGTTACCGTGCACCACCAGAATGTCGGCGCAGCGAGGCGCGATGGCGTCAGAACCGCTCTTGCCCAATCAGTTTCACCACCGGAGCAGATCTGGCTGGCGAGCACTGATGCTGACTGCCAGGTACCCGCGGACTGGTTGAACGGTTTCGTCGACGCCGCGGCCCGCGGCTACCAGCTGGTGGCCGGAATGGTCCGCCCCACCGGCGATCTGGCACCCGAAGAACTCCAAGCCTGGAACGAACATCACCGGTATGTCGAAGGGCACCCACACGTGCACGGTGCCAATCTCGGTATCCGCGCCGATGTCTACACCCGGATCGGCGGCTGGAGTGCGCTGCCCACCGGTGAGGACGTCGAGTTGGTGCAGCGCGCCGAGCATCTCCCCGATCTGCCCATTCTGCGTACCGCCCGCCAACCCGTCGGCACGAGCTTCCGCCGCACCGGTCGCGCGCCGTCGGGATTCGCCGATTACCTTTCCAACCTGTCCAGCACCAGCTCCGGGGGTGCGCCGTGACCGAGGTGGTCGATGCGGTGCGGCGCTGGCTGGACGCGGCCAGACTCGATCTGCCACTGCCGGCCTCGGGGCGGACCGCGCAGCGCTGGCAGCTGCTGGCGGACTTGGCCTCCGAAAACCTCACTGCCGCAAGGATCGCCGAAGCGCATGCCGACGCCGTCGCCATACTTCACGAGCTGGGCGGCAAACCACCTGAGCCAGGCGAACTCTGGGGTGTGTGGGCAGCCGAACCTCCCGACCCGGTGCTGACGGCGACGACCGCAGCCGGCGGCGATCACCTCCTCGACGGCACCAAACTCTGGTGCTCAGGGGCGGGGTTCTGTACCAACGCCCTGGTCACCGCCCAACTGCCGGACGATCGCCGGGCACTTTTCGCGGTGGCGCTGACCGATCCGACCGTGACACCGCAGCCCGCGACGTGGTCGAACGCGGGCATGGCGGGCAGCGACACCGCGACCGTGGTGTTCTCCGGCACCGCCGCGGTACAGGTCGGTGAACCCGGCCAGTACCTGCAGCGCCCCGGCTTCTGGCATGGAGCCATCGGAGTCGCCGCGTGCTGGTTCGGTGGCGCGCGGTCGGTGGCGGGACCGCTGTACGCGAAAGCGGCCCGACCGTCGGCCGACCCGCACCTGCTGGCTCACCTTGGCGCCGTGGACGCGGCACTGGCCGCGGCCGAGGCGATGCTGTCGGTCGCGGCCGCCCAGATCGACGCCGACCCATTCGACAGCGCGGGCACCGGGCAGCTGCTCGCCATGCGGACCCGGGCGGTCGTCGAGCACGCCGCGGATGAGGCGATCATCCGGAGTGGGCGGGCGCTGGGGCCCGGGCCCCTGTGCACGGACGCGGCCCATGCCCAGCGCGTCGCCGATCTCACCATCTATGTCCGCCAGAGCCACGCCGAACGCGATCTCGCCGAACTGGGCAAGATCTGCGGGCCGCAGACATGAGTTCCGGCAACTGCGCGCGTTTTGCCGCCGTCCCCCTCGCGACCGGCGGCACCAGCGCGGCCACCTGGCGATCGGCCGCCCCGCTGCCCACTCTCGACCTGAGTGAGTGCCGTGCCCTGGTCATCATCGGCGCCCACCCGGATGACGAAACGCTGGGCCTCGGCGCCACCGCCGCGCAACTGGCCGAGAGCGGCGTACCGGTGCGGGTGGTATCGGCCAGCGACGGCGGTGCAGCGCATCCGGGCGCCTCCGCCGCCGACAGCGATCTGTTGACCCACGAGCGCCGCTCCGAGCTCGAGGTCGCGGCCGGCGTGTTGGGGGTCGGCGACCCGATCTCGCTGGGCCTACCCGATGGGCACCTGGCCGAGCACGAGGATCAGCTTGCCGCGCTGCTGACCGCCGTTCTTGCCGAATCGGGCCCCGGGACCTGGTGTGCAGCAACCTGGTCGGGTGATGGCCACCCCGATCACGAGGCCGTCGGCCGGGCTGCCGCGATCGCCGCAGCCGCCACCGCGGTCCCGTTCCTGGAGTATCCGGTGTGGATGTGGCATTGGGCCCAGCCGGACGATCCCGACGTCCCATGGGACCGGGCGTTCGGCCTCGACCCACCCGCAGCTGCGATCGCACTCAAAGAACAAGCAGCGCAATGCTTTCGGAGTCAGTTCGGCGCCGAGCACGGCGGCGAGCCGGTTCTGCCGCCGTTCGTGTTGCCCAGGCTGCTGGCGGTCGGCGAGGTGGTGTTCCGCGCCGTCGGCTAGGTGTCGTGACCTGGGAGGTTGTTGACGGCGTGCCTGCTTGAAAAAGGGAGGACCTCCTGACGGAGTGGATGTGTCTGGCATCAACCCGTAGGAGGTCCTCGTGTCTCACGCTAACGCCCGCACCAATGTTT
>JBPPMV010000156.1:0-12237 GCA_051306235.1 Mycobacterium sp.
ATGCCGTAGCGCTCCTCGGAGAACGGCTCGCCGACGATCTTGAACGTTCCCGGGGACTGGGCGGCGTAACCGGCCAGGATGACCTCATCGGTGGTCACCGCGTCGATCGCGCCGGTCTTGAGCGCCTCCACACAGGCCGAGTAGGTGTCGTATTGCTGCAGCTGCACGCCGGGGTACTTGTCCTTGATGTTCTGCGCCGGCGTGGAACCGGTCACCGAGCACAGCTTCTTGTTGTTCTCCAGCGACTCGGCACCGACGATATCGCTGTTGTCGGCGCGCACCAGCAGGCTCTGCCCGGTGATCAGGTACGGCCCGGCGAAGCTGACCTTCTCCTTGCGGGCGTCGGTGATCGAGTACGTCGCGGCGATGAAGTCCACCTGTCCGTTCTGGATCAGCGTCTCGCGCTGCGAGGACGGCGATTCCTTCCACTCGATGTCCTCGGGCGCGTAGCCGAGCTGCTCGGCGACATAGGTCGCCACGTCGACGTCGAAGCCGCTCATGGTGCCGTCCGGGTTTTTCATACCCAGGCCGGGCTGGTCGATCTTGGTGCCGATGGTCACCTTGCTGCTGTCGCCTTCACCGCCGCCGCACGCGGCGAGGGTCAACGGCAGCGCTGCGGCCAGAACGGCGGCGGCAGCCACCCGGAAACGCAGAGAACGCATGTCATGGTCCTTTCGGGGATGGAATCAGTGATTGAGAATTTTGCCGAGGAAATCCTTGGCACGGTCGGACGTGGGATTGTTGAAGAACTCCTCGGGTTCGGCGTCCTCGACGATCGCACCGTCGGACATGAACACCACCCGGTGTGACGCGCGTCGCGCGAAACCCATCTCGTGGGTGACGACCACCATGGTCATCCCTTCGGTGGCCAGCGATGTCATCACCGCCAGCACCTCGTTGATCATCTCCGGATCCAGTGCGCTGGTCGGCTCGTCGAACAGCATCACCTTGGGGTTCATCGCCAGCGAGCGGGCGATGGCGACGCGTTGCTGCTGACCACCGGACAGCTGAGCCGGGTACTTGTCGGCCTGATTGGAGATGCCGACCCGGTCCAGCAGGGCCATCGCCTCGGTGCGGGCCTTGTCCTTGGCCAGCTTTCGCACCTTGACCGGGGCGAGCATCACGTTCTCGACAATTGTCTTGTGCGCGAACAGATTGAACGACTGGAACACCATGCCGACATCGGATCGCAGCGCAGCGAGTTTGCGGCCCTCTTCGGGCAGCACCTCACCGTCGATCGAGATGGTGCCCGCATCGATCGGCTCGAGCCGATTGATGGTGCGGCACAACGTTGATTTACCTGAACCCGACGGACCCAACACCACAACGACCTGACCGCGCGGGACATCGAGATCGATGTCCTTGAGCACGTGCAGATCGCCGAAATGCTTGTTGACAGCCTGTAGCGAGATCATCGGGACCGAAGCCGCGGTGGTCATGGACTGGAACCCTACCCAGGTAATGCTCAGGATGGGGCGTATCGACACCCCCGTAACATGATCGTCGTGACTTCCGTGTTGGCCTCGACTGTGCAGGCGGGTGCTGACCGCCCGGCCCCCGTGCGCACCTACCAGGTGCGTACCTATGGCTGTCAGATGAACGTGCACGATTCGGAGCGGCTGTCCGGCTTGCTGGATGCTGCCGGTTACGAACGCGCCGCCGACGGTGCCGACGCCGACATCGTGGTGTTCAACACGTGCGCCGTCCGCGAGAACGCCGATAACAAGCTCTACGGAAACCTCAGCCATCTCGCGCCCCGGAAGAACGCCGATCCCGATATGCAGATCGCGGTCGGCGGGTGTCTGGCGCAGAAGGACCGCGACACCGTCCTCAAGAAGGCGCCCTGGGTCGACGTGGTGTTCGGTACCCACAACATCGGCTCGCTGCCGGTGCTGCTGGAGCGGGCCCGTCATCAGCGGGTGGCCCAGGTCGAAATCGCCGAGTCGCTGCAGGAGTTCCCGTCATCCCTGCCTGCCGCTCGCGAATCGGCTTATGCCGCTTGGGTTTCCATCTCGGTCGGTTGTAACAACACCTGCACGTTCTGCATCGTGCCCGCGCTGCGCGGCAAAGAGGTGGACCGCCGTCCCGGCGATGTGCTGGCCGAAGTGCAGACGCTCGTCGATCAGGGTGTGCTCGAGGTGACGCTGCTGGGGCAGAACGTGAACGCCTACGGCGTGTCCTTCGAGGACCCCGCCACCCCGCGTAACCGTGGTGCCTTCGCCGACCTGCTGCGGGCCTGCGGGAGCATCGACGGGCTGGAGCGGGTGCGGTTCACCTCGCCGCATCCGGCCGAGTTCACCGATGACGTCATCGAGGCCATGGCCGCGACCCCCAATGTGTGCCCGACACTGCACATGCCGCTGCAGTCGGGATCCGATCGCATCCTCAAGGCGATGCGCCGGTCCTACCGCGCCGAGCGTTACCTGGGCATCATCGACCGGGTCCGCGCCGCGATACCGCACGCCGCCATCACGACCGACATCATCGTGGGCTTTCCCGGCGAGACCGAACAGGACTTCCAAGGCACCCTCGATGTGGTGGCGCAGTCCCGGTTCGCCAATGCGTACACGTTCCAGTACTCCAAGCGCCCCGGTACCCCGGCCGCCACGCTCGCCGATCAGCTTCCCAAAGAGGTTGTCAGCGAACGCTATCAGCGGCTCATCGAGCTACAGGAGCAGATTTCGTTGCAGGAGAACCAAGCTCAGGTGGGCGCGGACGTCGAACTGCTGGTGGCCGCGGGGGAGGGCCGCAAGAACGCTGCCACCGCGCGGCTGTCCGGGCGCGCCCGCGACGGCCGCCTCGTCCACTTCGCCGTCGGTGAGGCCGATATCCGGCCCGGAGACATCGTCACCACCACCGTCACCCGCGCCGCCCCGCATTTCCTGGTCGCCGACGGCACCGTGCTCTCGCACCGGCGGACCCGGGCCGGCGATGCGCACGCCGCGGGGATTCGCCCGGTGACCGGCGTGGGCCTGGGTATGCCCGGCGTCGGTGCCCCGCCGCCGTCGGCACCCGTCACCTCGGGATGTGCCCTGTGAGCAAGGACGGCCAGGGGTTCGACGATTTCAAGGACGATATCGAGGCCGCGGAGCGGCGGGTCGCCTCCGAGATCGACCCCGGCGCACGCGCCCTGGTCGTGGCGATCCTGGTGTTCGTGGTGCTGGTGTCGTTCCTGCTGCCGCATACCGGCTCGACCCGCGGCCTGGATGTGCTGATCGCCAACGACACCGCTATCAACGATGGGCTCTCGCTGCCGTCGCGGGTGTTCGTCTGGCTGTCGCTGGTCTTCAGCATCGGGTTCTCGGTGCTCGCGCTGCTGACCCGGCGCTGGACGCTGGCCTGGATCGCGCTGGCCGGCACCACCGTCGCCTGCCCGGCGGGCATGCTCGCCGTCTGGTCGCGGCAGACCGCCGGGGAGGGGCTGCCCGGCCCCGGCATCGGACTGATCATCGGCTGGATCGCCGTGCTGCTGCTGGCGTTCCACTGGGCGCGGGTGGTGTGGTCGCGCACCGCGGTGCAGCTGGCCGCCGAGGAGCAACGCCGCCAGGCGGTGGCCCAGCGTCAGCACAAGACGCTGCTCGACGACCTCGATGCTGATCCGGGCCCCGCCCCGGACCAGCCCTAACGCTTCTTGGTGACCGCTTCGGCAGCGGTCTCCGCCCACTCCCGCCACTGCGCGGCGCTGGCGCGGGCCTTCTCGGCATCCTTTTTCTTGCCTGCGGCCTCGGCCTTCTCGGCCTGCCGCTCGAACTGCTCGGCACGTTCCCGGAACTGATCGGCGCGTGCCTGCGCCTCGGCGTCGGGCTGGCTGGCCGACCCGGCGTCGCGCACCTTCTTCTCCACCGCACGCAGCCGGCGCTCCAGATCCGCCGACTTCTCCCGCGGTACCTTGCCGATCGCGTCCCACTTGTCGCCGATCGTCCGCAGCGCCGATTGCGCGGCCTTGGCGTCGGCGATGTCGATGCGCTCGGCCTCGATCAGCAGTTTCTCCTTGGCGGCGGCATTGGCGCCGAACTCGGCGTCCCGCTCGGCGTTGATGGCGTTGCGCGCCTCGAAGAAGGTGTCCTGGGCGGCCTTGAACCGGGCCCACAGGGCGTCGTCGACATCCTTGGCGGCCCGGCCGGCGGCCTTCCACTGCGCCAGCAGATCCCGGAACGTCGCGGCGGTGCCTGCCCAATCGGTGGAATCGCTGAGCTTCTCTGCTTTCTCGCACAGTGCTTCCTTGGCCTGGCGCGCTCCGACGCGCTCGCGGTCCAATTCGGCGAAATGTGAGCCCCGGCGCCGGTTGAACGTCTCGCGCGCCGCCGAGTATCGCTTCCACAACGCGTCGTCGGTCTTGCGGTCCAGCCCGGTGACGGTGCGCCACTCGTCGAGAATCGCGCGCAGCCGGTCACCCGCGGACTTCCACTGCCCGGAGGCGTTGGCGATCTCCTCGGCTTCGGCGGCCAGTGCCTCCTTGCGGGCGGTCTGGGCGGCGCGGTGCTCATCGCGGCGCACCCGTTCCTCGGCGGCCGCACCGTCGGCGTGCTCGAGGATCGACTTGAGCCGGTGTTCGACGGCATCGACATCGCCGAGAACTGCGGCGGTCGGCAACGTCTCCAGCAGCGCCGACGCGGCGGTCTTGATCTTGCGGGCGTCGCCGCTGCCCGAGGCCAGCCGGGTTTCCAGCAGCGCAACCTCGGTGTGCAGGTCGTCGAAACGGCGACCGAAGTGGGCGTACGCGGCCTCGGCGTCACCGGCCTGCCAGGACCCGATGACCCGCTCGCCCGCCGAGGTGACCAGCACGACGGTGCCGTCCTCGTCGATGCGACCGAACCGGTGCGGATCCACCGCGGCCGGCGGCACGGAAACGGCGGCCGGGGTGGCTGCGGCCGGACGCGGGTGGGGTGTCGGACGCGGACCCGGCCGGGGCACGGGTTTGGGAGTGGGCGGCACGGATTCCCCGGTGGTCTCGCCGGAACCTGAGTCGTTGGTCGTCATATCCGTTCCTCACACTCCGCGTGGTCTGACCCACGCACCTGCCGCGCAACGCGGCGCCCGATAGCTTCTGTCGCTATTCAAGCAGGTCGGCACCGGCCGTGCGCACAGCTTTGCGATGCGTGGTGTGGTGCGGTTGCGATCGGCGCCGGTTTACCGGCACCCTCGAAGACCCTGACCGGTTGGGAGGCCCCCGTTGGACAAGGTGGATATCGCGGCTCTGCTGGCGCTGGGCGCCGCGCTGTTCATCGCCATCGGCGATGTCATCCACCAGCGCACCGCGCACGAGGTGACCGATGAGCAGGTCGGCCATCTGCAGCTGTTCGCCCGCCTGCTCAAGGACCGCATCTGGTGGGTGGGCAGCCTGGTGTCGGCGGTGGGGTTCGGGCTGCAGGCCGCCGCGCTGGGGCTGGGCTCGGTGCTGCTGGTGCAGGCGCTGCTGGTCACCTCCCTGTTGTTCGCGCTGCCGCTGAACGCCCGGGCCAACCGGCACCGGGTGAGCAGATTCGAATGGACCTGGGCGGTGCTGCTGGCAGGGTCGGTGGTGGTGATCGTCACGGTCGGCAACCCGACGGCCGGCCATGAGCGGGCCGGCGCGGACACCTGGCTGGCCGTCGGTGCGGTGCTGGCGCCGGCGATCGTGCTGTGTGTGCTGGGCGCGCGGATCTGGTCCGGGCGCAAGATCAGCGCGATCCTGCTGGCCTGCGTATCGGGTGCGCTGTGGGGCATCTTCGCGATCCTCACCAAGGGCGTGGTCGACCGTCTCGGAGACGGATTCTGGGAGCTGCTGCGCGCCCCGGAGCTCTATGCGTGGGCTCTGATCGCGGTGGCAGGCACCGGATATCAGCAGGCTGCCTTTCGGGCCGGTTCGATGACGGCCTCGCTGCCGACGATGACCGTGGTCGAACCGGTGGTGGCCTCGGTGCTCGGTGTGGTGGTGCTCGGGGAGACGCTGCGTCCGGGGGAGGCCGGCTGGATCACCCTGATCGCCGCGGTGACGGTGATGATCATCGCGACCGCGGCGCTGGCCCGCGGTGAGGCGGGCTGGGCCGATCAGTCCGACACCGGCAAGGCGATAGCGTGATGGCGTGTTGGCGGCCATTGCTCTGATCCCCTCGGCGCCCGTTCTGGTGCCCGAACTTGCCGGTGCCGCGGCGCCGGAGCTCGCCGATCTGCGTGCCGCGGTGCGGACGGCGGCCGCCGAACTGCCGCCGCGATGGATCGTCATCGGCGCGGGTGATGCCGATCAGGTGATTCCGGCGTCCGCGGTGGGTACCTTCGCCGGTTACGGTGCCGACATCCGGGTCGCGTTGTCGCCGGATGCCGACGACCCGATGGCCGAGCTGCCGCTGGCCGCGCTGATCGCCGGATGGGTGCGCGGGCAGGTGAACGCCGACCGGACCGCCGAGGTGCGGGTCTACGCCGATGCCGGGGAGGCAGCCGTGCGCCGCGGTGCGACATTGCGGACCGAGCTCGACGAATCCCCCGAACCGGTGGGCGTGCTGGTGATCGCCGACGGCGCCAACACGCTGACCCCGTCGGCGCCCGGGGGCCATGATCCCGAATCCGTGGCGATACAGGACGCCCTGGACGACGCGCTGGCCACCGGCGATGCACCGGCGCTGACGCGGTTGCCGGCCGGGGCAGTGGGCCGGGTGGCCTATCAGGTGCTGGCCGGCCTGGCCGGCTCGCGGCCGGTGGCGGCCCGCGAGCTCTACCGCGGCGCGCCCTACGGGGTCGGCTACTTCGCGGGTACCTGGCTGCGGTGACGCCGGACAGACATCCCGTCGCCGTCATCGGTCCGACCGGGAGCGGGAAATCGGCGCTCGGGCTGGCCCTCGCGGAGCACCTCGGCGGCGAGATCGTCAACGCCGACGCCATGCAGTTCTACCGCGGCATGGACATCGGCACCGCCAAATTGCCCCCCGCGCAGCGCCGCGGCATCGTCCACCACCAACTCGACATCCTCGACGTCACCGAGAACGCATCGGTCGCGCGGTATCAGGAGAGCGCCGCCGCCGATGTCGAGGCGATCATGGCCCGCGGCGCGGTGCCGATCATCGTCGGCGGCTCGATGCTCTACATCCAGTCCCTGCTCGACCAGTGGTCGTTCCCGGCGACCGATCCGGTGGTGCGGGCCCGCTGGGAGGCCCGCCTCGCCGAGGTCGGGGTGGCCGCACTGCACGCCGAACTGGCCCGCGTCGATCCCGCGGCCGCTGCCGCGATCCTGAATACCGACGGTCGTCGCATCGTGCGGGCGCTGGAGGTGGTGGAACTCACCGGCAAACCGTTCGCCGCGTCGGCACCCCGGATCGGCGCCCCGCGCTGGGGCACCGTGATCATCGGATTGGATTGGGACACAGCGGTCCTCGATGAGCGCCTGGAGCGGCGCACCGACGCGATGTTCGACGACGGTCTGGTCGCCGAGGTGACCGGCCTGCTGGCGCACGGCCTGCGGGACGGGGTCACCGCGGCCCGCGCTCTGGGGTATGCCCAGGTGCTGGCGGCGCTGGACGCCGGCGACGACGCGGAATTCGTGCACGCGCGACATTCCACGTTCGTGGGCACCCGCCGATATGTGCGCAGGCAACGGTCCTGGTTCCGCCGCGATCACCGTGTGCAGTGGCTCGACGGTTCATCGCCGGACCTGGCCGCCGCGGCCCTGCGTATCCTGGACAAATGAGGTTCGCGAAGGGGCACGGGACGCAGAACGATTTCGTCGTGCTGCCCGATCTCGACGCCGCGCTCGCGCTGACCCCCGATGCGGTGGCCGCGCTGTGCGACCGGCGGCGCGGACTGGGTGCCGACGGCGTGCTCCGGGTGACCACGGCCGGCGCCGCCGCTGCCGCCGGGGTGTTCGCGACGCTGCCCGAGGGACTCGTGGCGCAGGACTGGTACATGGACTACCGCAATGCCGACGGTTCCATCGCGCAGATGTGCGGTAACGGGGTGCGGGTCTTCGCGCACTATCTGCGGGCGTCGGGGCTGGAGAGCCGCGACGAGTTCGTGGTCGGCTCGCTGGCCGGCCCGCGACCGGTGGTGATCGAGCAGTTCAGCCCCACTCACGCCGAGGTCACCGTCGACATGGGTAAGGCCAACCGGCTCGGCACCGGATCTGCCGTGGTCGGCGGTCAGACCTTCACCGGGGTGGGGGTCGATGTCGGCAACCCACACCTGGCCTGCGTGACGGACCTGTCCGCGGCTGAGTTGAGCGCCCTCGATGTCGGCGCACCGGTGTCCTTCGACACCGCGCAGTTCCCCGACGGGGTGAACGTGGAGATCCTGACGACCCCGGCGGGCGGCGCGGTGAACATGCGGGTGCATGAGCGTGGAGTCGGCGAAACCCGTTCTTGTGGAACGGGAACCGTCGCAGCCGTGCGGGCAGCGCTGGCGCACACGGGGGAGGCCACCGGCACCCTGGCGGTCCGGATCCCCGGCGGGGAGGTCACGGTCACCATCACCGAGGCCACCAGTTACCTGCGCGGACCGTCGGTCCTCGTCGCCCACGGTGAATATTCGGGTGCATGACCCCCGGCCGGCGTGCCACCATCGAAAGAACTTATGACTGAACCGAAATACATCCCCAGCACCGGCGAACTCGCCCTGGAAGACCGCGCGGCACTGCGCCGCGTGGCAGGGCTGTCGACCGAACTCACCGATATCTCCGAGGTCGAATACCGCCAGCTCCGCCTGGAGCGGGTGGTGTTGGTCGGCGTCTGGACCGAGGGCACCGCGGCCGATGTCGACGCGAGCATGGCCGAACTGGCCGCGCTGGCCGAAACGGCGGGCTCGGAGGTTCTCGAGGCACTCGTGCAGCGCCGCGACAAACCCGATGCATCGACCTACATCGGCTCCGGCAAGGCCATCGAACTGCGCGATATCGTCACCTCCACCGGCGCGGACACCGTGATCTGCGACGGTGAGCTCAGCCCCGCACAGCTCAACTCGCTGGAGAAGGTCGTCAAGGTCAAGGTGATCGACCGGACCGCGCTGATCCTGGACATCTTCGCCCAGCACGCCACCTCCGCCGAGGGCAAGGCGCAGGTCGCCTTCGCGCAGATGGAGTACATGCTGCCCAGGCTGCGCGGCTGGGGTGAGTCGATGTCCCGGCAGGGCGGTGGCGCGGGCGGCAGCGGTGGCGGCGTGGGCACCCGCGGCCCCGGTGAGACCAAGATCGAGACCGACCGGCGCCGTATCCGCGAGCGGATGGCCAAACTGCGTCGCGAGATCAAGGACATGAAGAAGATCCGCGATACCCAGCGCGGTAAGCGCCGGGCCGCTGATCTGCCCGCCGTCGCGATCGTCGGCTACACCAATGCGGGTAAGTCCAGCCTGCTCAACGCGTTGACCGGGGCCGGTGTGCTGGTGGAGAACGCGCTGTTCGCCACCTTGGAGCCGACCACCCGTCGCGGTGAGCTCGATGACGGTCGGCCCTTCGTGCTGACCGATACCGTCGGCTTCGTCCGGCATCTGCCCACTCAGCTGGTCGAGGCGTTCCGCTCGACCCTGGAGGAGGTCGTCGACGCCGATCTGCTGGTGCATGTGGTCGACGGTTCCGATGCCACCCCGATGGCGCAGATCAACGCGGTCCGCGCCGTGGTGCGCGATGTCTATGCCGATCACGACGGATCGCCGGCGCCGGAACTGTTGGTGGTCAACAAGATCGACGCTGCCGACGATATCGCGCTGGCCCAGCTGCGCCGTGCACTACCGGATGCGGTGTTCGTGTCCGCGCACACCGGCGAGGGCCTGGATGAGCTGCGCGCCCGGCTGGTGGCACTGGTCGAGCCGACCGATGCCTTCGTCGATGTGACGGTGCCCTATGACCGGGGCGACCTGGTGGCCAGGGTGCACACCGAGGGCCGAATCGACACCACCGAGCACACCGAGCAGGGCACGAAAATGACTGCGCGGGTGCCGGTTCCGCTGGCGGCGAGCTTGCGCGAGTTCAGTAACTGGTAACTCAGGCGGCCCGGTCCGCGGTATCGGCGGAGGGCGCGTCCGGGCGGTCCGCGGTGGTGCCCGCGTCTCGGTCGTCTGCGTCTTTCTGATCGTCGTCGTCAAGATCGTCGTCGTCCCGATTGCCGATCTTGCCGGTCGGCCGGTCCGCCGGCGCGGTCGCGGACCGGACGCCGGTCCGGGGACGCAGCCCGTTCAGCGGCGACGTCGTGGCCTCGGTGCGCCGGGCGCGTTCGGTGCGGTCCGGCTTTTCTTCCGGCTCTGTGGTCTCGACCTTCTCGGGCACCGGGGTCACGGCGGGCGCGGAGTCGTTCTCCGTCGACGCGGCAATCGCGGGCGCCGGGGTCTGCCGCTGGGTGGCGCCCACGCCGAACGCATCGTGGACCCCTTGGCCGACCGCCTCGATCAGATCGCGCGCGAGGACCAGCGGATTGATCCGGGGGATGAGCCGGAACGGTGCGGGCACACCGTAACTCAATGAGCGGTCGTACCCGGTCTCGATCAGCACCTCGAGCACCGGGGTCAGCAGGGTGACGATCGGAGTGATCAGGAAACCGGTCCCGGTGAAACCGGCGAAATCCAGAAACGGCCGCACGATCGGCAGCGTCTTGGTGGGAATGGTGATGTAGCGGGTGTCCCCGTGCTCCTGCCAGTTGTCCTCGTCGGCGAGTTCGGCGGCCAACTCGGCCGGTGTGTAGTCATCGGGTAATTCGCCGACATCACTGTCGTCGTTGGGGGCCAGGTAGGTGCCGTGCACGTACCAGAAACCGGCGATGGCGTTGAGCACCGCGAGCCCGTTGAGGGGATAGAGCGGGAAGTCCGCGACACCGTCGTAGCGGAATGCGATATCGGTGGCGCAGATGTGATCGCAGGTGTCGGTGGGGGCGGGCAGGCCGAACGTGGCGTCCAGGATCGGCACGTGACCGAGGAAGGCGAGACGTTCGAAGATCCCGCCGTTGGGGCGGTTGGCATTACCGATCATGACGAAGGACAGATACGTCTGGTCCTTGGGTAACCCGGCCAAGTTGCGCTTCTCGCGGCTGACGATGTTCCCGCCCTGCGAGTAGCCGAAGATGACCACCGGTGTGTCGGGCGGGTTCTGCGCCAACGTGTCGACCAGGGTGGAGTTGAGCTTCGCCAGACCCTCGCCGGTGGACACATCCCATTTGGCGCCCGTCAGGCCACCCCAGCCGGGCAGCGGGATGGGCCAGAACTGCGCCGGATAGTCGATGCCCTGTAGCCGGCAGTTGTTGGCCTCGGTGCACGCCGGGTTGAACGGCGAGATGTAGTAGTCCCGGGCGTTCTCCAGATACCCACCGACGATATTGGCGTTCGGTGTTCCGGTGCCGGGCACGATGAGCGCGGTCGCGGCCAGGGCCACGGCCATCGACAGGGTGGTGGCGACGGTGATGAGGACCGTTGTCAGCAAGGTCAGCACGGTCGTGATCGATCGTCGTGCCATTCCGGTGTCTGCGATTCGCATCGGTCACCCCCGTCGGCGAGCGCGCTGTGGCGTGCTTCTCAATCGTCGCACCAGGCCGCCGTGGCGGGCACGGAAACGGCCCGAATTGAAAGTAGAATCTCATTCTAATAAAGTGGTGGCGACCGCTCGAAGGGAGCATCACATGGGCTTGCGTGGCGAAGCCGCGATCGTCGGATTCCACGAGCTGCCTGCGACGAGGAAACCGACCGGTGCGCCGGAGTTCATCCTCGAGCAGTGGGCGCGGCTGGCTGCAGCCGCCGTTGCCGACGCCGGGCTGTCGGTGGGGCAGGTCGATGGCCTGGTGACGTGCGGGGTGATGGAATCTCAGCTTTTCGTACCGTCCACCGTCGCCGAATACCTGGGGCTGTCGGTCAACTTCGCCGAGCTGGTCGATCTGGGTGGTGCATCGGGTGCCGCCATGGTGTGGCGCGCCGCGGCCGCCATCGAACTGGGTCTGTGCCAGGCGGTGTTGTGCGCGATCCCGGCCAACTACCTCACCCCGATGTCGCCGCAGCGCCCCTACGACCCGGGTGACGCCCTCTACTTCGGCGCCTCCAGCTACCGTTACGGCTCGCCGCAGGCGGAGTTCGAGATTCCCTACGGCTATCTCGGCCAGAACGGTCCCTATGCCCAGGTGGCCCAGATGTACTCCGCCGCATACGGTTACGACGAGGCGGCGATGGCGAAGATCGTCGTCGATCAACGGGTCAACGCCAACCACACCCCGGGCGCGGTGTTCAAGGACAAGCCGCTGACCATCGCCGATGTGCTGGACAGCCCGATCATCGCCTCGCCGTTGCACATGCTGGAGATCGTGA
>JBPPMV010000157.1:0-2273 GCA_051306235.1 Mycobacterium sp.
TCCCACACAACCTCACCCGGGGACTTGTCCGGCCGCAGCCCCCGCCAACTCGGCTGCCGCAGCCGCCCGTCGGAGGTGCGCTCACTGAACCGCACCTCGCCCACCAACTCGGGCCGCACGTAGGTCACCCCCTTGGCGTCGGGGCCGGAAAGTCTTTGGGTGAACGGTGATTCGTCGGTTTCCAAAGGCTTGAGCGTCTTGCGCAACTCACCGAGCATCTTCTCGGTGAAGCCGGTGCCGACGCGACCGGCGAAGTCCAGTCCGCCTTCTCCGGGCACCCCGACGACCAGCGCCCCGATCCCGCTGCTGCGTCCCCCCTCGCCGGAGCGCCAGCCTCCGATCACGACTTCCTGGGTGCGCCAAAGCTTGTCCTTGAGCCACGACTGGGACCGGCGCCCCGGCTGGTAGGTGGAGTCACGCTTCTTGGCGACCACACCCTCCCAGCGGTGTTCGCGGGCGTGCTCGAGTGCCTCGGCGCCGGTGCCGGGCAGCCGCTCGGGGACGATCAGTCCGCCACCCTGGGCGATCGCTTCCAGGATCTTGCGCCGGTCGGAATACTTGGCCCGCAACAGGGATCGGCCGTCGAGCTGCAGGATATCGAAGGCCCAGAACTCGACGTTGCTCCCCGAAGCCCGGTTCTGCATCGCGCCGAAACTGGGCACCCCCGAGGAATCCAGCGCCACCACCTCACCGTCGAGGATGACGTGGTGATCGGCCAGGTCGGCCGCCAACGCCTTCAGTTGCGGGAACTCGTGCGTCACGTCGCGGCCACTGCGAGAACGCAGTTGCATCTCACCGTGATCGGCGTCGACCAGGAGCCGGTAGCCGTCCCACTTGCCCTCGAACGCCCACACGACCGGCGTCAGCTTCTCCACCGACCCGTGGGTGGCGAGCATCGGCGCCAGATCCGAGGCGGTGTTCACCGGCTGCTCCTTCATCCGGTGTGCCAGCCAGTTTTTACCCCCGGTCTGGATCAGCGCATACCGGCCGGAGACCTTGCTGCCGCGCAGCGTGACGATGACCTCGCCCTTCTTACCGTCGACGCTCTCGCCGTCGACCCCGGGATCGCGGAACTTCTCGGTCTCGTACGTGCCGGAATCCCAGACGATGACCTTGCCGCCGCCGTACTCGCCCTTGGGAATGGAGCCCTCGAACGTCGCGTACTCCAGCGGGTGGTCTTCGGTGTGCACCGCAAGGTGGTTGACCGATGTCGTCTCGGGCAGGTTCTTCGGCACCGCCCACGACACCAGCACCCCGTTGCGTTCCAGCCGGAAGTCGTAGTGCAACCGGCGGGCGTGGTGCTCCTGGATGACGAAGGTGTCGTCCTTGCCGGTCGCCGGCGATGTCTGCGGCACCGGTTCGGGAGTCTTTCCCGCGTCACGCATGCTGCGGTAGGTGGTGAGTTTGTCTGGTAGCGGCGCACTTTCGTCCAGACCTTCGAGCAGATCGCCGTCGCGCTCGACCCGTTCCAGCACCTCGTCGAAACGCAGATGCCGAAGATCGGGGTCCTCGATCTCCTCCCAAGTCCGAGGCGCGGCCACCGTAGGTTCATCGCGTCCGCGCAGCGAGTACGGCGCGATGGTGGTCTTGGCCGCACTGTTCTGGCTCCAGTCCAGGAACACCTTGCCGGCGCGCTGACTCTTGGTCATCGTCGCGGTGACCTGCTTGGGCATGCTCTTCTCCAGCGCCAGCGCGATGCGCTTGGCCAGCACCGAGGCCCCCTGCGAGCTGATCGGGTCGACGAGCGGCACGTAGAGATGCAGTCCCTTGCTGCCACTGGTGAGCGGGAACGTCGTCAACCCGATGTCCTCGATATAGCTGCGGACCTCGTGGGCGACCTCGCACAGCTGCCGGAACGTCACGTCCTCACCGGGGTCGAGGTCGAACACGATGCGGGTGGCAGGGCCGGGGCTACCTTCAGCGCCGAACCGCCACTGCGGGACGTGCACCTCGAGTGAAGCCTGCTGGGCGATCCAGGCCAGTCCCTCCCGGGTGTCGATGATCGGGTAGGTGGTGGTGCCCGACTTATGCGTCACCGACCCGCGGTGCAGCCAGTCCGGGGCCGACGATGCCAGTTGTTTCTCGAAGAAATCGGGCTGCCCGACGCCGTTGGGCCAGCGTTTGCGGGTCACCGGGCGGCCGGCGATATGAGGCACCATCGCGTCGGCGATGGCCAGGTAGTAGTCGAACACCTCGGCCTTGGTGGTACCGGTGGCGGGATAGAGCACCTTATCGGGGTTGGTCAGTTTGACCCTGCCGTAGCGCTCCACCAC
>JBPPMV010000158.1:0-2067 GCA_051306235.1 Mycobacterium sp.
TTTTTTACGGGCTCGCCGTCCGTAAAACCCTTTGATCCAGCACACCCCCGCGGAGGGCAGGTGGAACTCACCGGCGCCGAAATCATCGTCCGTTTCCTGCGCGATCAGGGCGTGCGCCATGTATTCGGCTATCCGGGCGGCGCGGTGCTGCACATCTACGACGCGCTTTACGGCCAGCAGGAAGTCGAGCACATCCTGGTGCGCCACGAGCAGGCGGCCACCCATGCCGCCGACGGCTACGCCCGCGCCACCGGCGAGCCAGGCGTGGTGCTGGTCACCTCCGGCCCCGGCGCGACCAATGCCGTCACCGGCATTGCCACCGCGTATATGGATTCGATACCGATGGTGGTCATTACCGGCCAGGTGGCGACCCACCTGATCGGCAACGACGCTTTCCAGGAGGCAGACACGGTCGGCATCACCCGGCCGTGCGTGAAGCACAACTTCCTGGTCAAGGACGTGGCCGATCTGGCGCTGACCCTGCGCAAGGCCTTTCACATCGCAACCACCGGCCGCCCTGGCCCGGTCGTGGTCGACGTCCCAAAGGATGTGACCGCACATCGCACCAACTATGCCTACCCACCGGCTGTCGAGATGCGCTCGTACAACCCGGTGCAGAAAGGCCATCCGGGGCAAATCCGCAAGGCGGCTCAGTTACTGGTCAAGGCCCGTCAGCCGATGATCTACACCGGCGGCGGCGTGGTGCTGGGCAAGGGATCGGCGCAACTGACGCAGCTCACGCGCCGGCTTGGCTTTCCGATCACCAACACGCTGATGGGGCTGGGCGCCTATCCGGCCGATGACCGGCAGTTCCTGGGCATGCTCGGCATGCACGGCACCATCGAGGCCAACATGGCCATGCACGAGTGCGACGTGCTGCTGGCCGTGGGCGCCCGCTTCGATGACCGGGTCACCGGCGAGTTGGCGAGCTTCTGCCCCTATGCGCGCATCATTCACGTCGATATCGACCCGGCCTCGATCGCCAAGAACGTCAAGGTCGACGAGCCCATCGTCGGCACCGTGGTGTCCGTGCTTGAAGACCTAATGGCGGAGCTCGAAGCCCTGGGCCAGCAGCCGGACGGCGAATCGCTGAAGGCCTGGTGGGCGCGCATCGAGGCCTGGCGTGCGCAGCAATGCCTGGCCTACGACAAGACCAGCGAGCTGATCAAGCCGCAGGCGGTGCTCGAAGCCCTGCACCGCATCACCGGCGGCAATGCCTACGTGACGTCGGATGTCGGCCAGCACCAGATGTGGACGGCGCAGTTCTACGGCTTCAATCGGCCCAACCGATGGATCAATTCCGGCGGCCTGGGCACCATGGGCTTTGGCCTACCGGCGGCACTGGGCGTGAAAATCGCCTACCCCGACGCCGACGTGGTGTGCGTGACCGGCGACGCCAGCATCCAGATGTGCATCCAGGAGCTGTCCACGGCCAAGCAGTACGAGCTACCGGTCAAGGTCATCAACCTGAACAACCGCTACATGGGCATGGTGCGGCAGTGGCAGGAATTCCAGTACAAGGGGCGTTATTCGCACTCGTACATGGACGCCCTGCCCGACTTCGTGAAGCTGGCCGAAGCTTATGGCCACGTCGGCATGCGCATCGAGCGCCCGGCAGACGTGGAAGGCGCCCTGCGCGAGGCGTTTGCTTTGAAGGACCGACTGGTGTTCATGGACTTCATCACCGACGCCTCGGAAAACGTCTATCCGATGGTCGAGGCCGGCAAGGGCCAGCACGAGATGCGCCTGTCGCCCTATCAGCAGGGTCTGCGTGACCGGGAACTGGCCTGATGCGGCACATCCTGTCCCTGCTGCTGGAGAACGAGCCCGGCGCCCTGTCGCGCGTGGCGGGCCTGATATCGGCCCGCGGCTATAACATCGAGTCCCTCAGCGTCGCGCCCACAGACGATCCCAGCCTGTCGCGCATGACGCTGACCACCAGCGGTGACGACGCCATCGTCGAGCAGATCACCAAGCAGCTGAACAAGCTGGTGGACGTGGTCAAGCTGATGGACGTCACCGAAGGCGCGCACATCGAGCGCGAGCTGCTGCTGGTCAAGGTCAAGG
>JBPPMV010000159.1:0-4765 GCA_051306235.1 Mycobacterium sp.
TGTTACCCGTGTTGAGGTCCGGGAAGATCAGCACGGTGGCCCGGCCGGCAACCTCGGAGTCCGGCATCTTGGTCTTCGCGGTCGAGGGATCCACCGCCGCGTCGTACTGGATCGGGCCCTCCACCAACAGGCTCGGCTCTCGTTGGCGCACCAGTTCGGTTGCTGCCCTGACTTTGTCGACATCGGCACCGGTGCCGGAGCTGCCCGTCGAATAGGACAGCATGGCGACCCGCGGGTCGATGCCGAACTGGGCGGCGGTGCGCGCCGAGGAGATGGCGATATCGGCGAGTTGTTCGGATGTCGGGTCGGGCACGATCGCACAGTCACCGTAGGCGAGCACCCGATCCTCCAGGCACATGAGGAAGATGCTGGACACCGTGTCGACCCCGGGTTGGGTCTTGATGATCTCGAATGCCGGGCGCACGGTGTGCGCGGTGGTGTGCCGGGCGCCCGACACCATCCCGTCGACCATATCGTTGTGCACCAGCATGGTGCCGAAATACGAGACGTCGGAGATGGTTTCGCGGGCCTGATCCAGGGTGATGCCCTTGTGGCTGCGCAGTTGCGCATACTGTTCGGCGAACCCGTCGCACAGGTCGCTGGTGCGCGGGTCGAGCACCGTCACGTCGGTCAGGTCGACGCCGAGTTCGGCCGCCCGGGCCCGCACGGCCTGCTCGTCGCCGAGGATGGTCAGCTCGGCGACCCGGTGGGCCAGCAGTCGCCCGGCCGCCCGCAGGATCCGGTCGTCGTCACCCTCGGGCAGCACGATGCGCTGCACATCGGCGCGGGCCTGGTCGATCAGCTGGTAGGTGAACATCTGCGGTGTGGTCACACTCGGGATCGGAATCGACAGTCTGTCAATCAGATCCGCGGTGTCGACATGCTGCTCCATCAACGCCAGCGCGGTGTCGACCTTCCGCTGGGAATTCACGGTGACCCGCCCGCGGGCGGATGCCACGGCCCGCGCGGTGTCGTAGGTGCCCAGATCCGTGCTGATGATCGGCAGCCGGGCGCCCAGACCCGATACCAGTCGGGCGACTTCCGGGTGCAACGGCAGGCCGCCGTTGAGGATGACACAGGACAGTGACGGGAACCCCGCCGCGGCGTGGGCACCCATCACCGCCATCACCACATCGGAGCGGTCTCCGGGCGTGATGACGGCCATCCCGTCACGCAGGCGCTCGAGCACATGCTCGGCGGTCATACCCGCGACCAGGACGCTGAGCGCCTCGCGAATCAGCGATTGCTCGTCGCCGCCGGTGAGTTCGCCGTGCACGGCATCGCGCAGTTCGGCCACCGACGGGGCCACCAGCAGCGGCTCCTCGGGCAACACATAGCTCGTCGGGCCGAGCCCTGAGATCCCGGCGAGCGCATCGGCCACCGCCGTCAGCTGTTCGGGATCACAGCGGTTGGCCACCACCGCCGCGGTGTGCGCATGTTGAGCGGCCAGTTCGGCCAGGCAGACCTCGACAACCTGCGCCACCTCGGTGGGCGTGCGGTCCTTGGCCTTCACCGCGAGCACCACGGGTGCACCGAGGTTCACCGCGATCCGGGCGTTCATGCTCAGTTCGCTGGGCGCCGCCACATCGGTGTAGTCACTTCCGACGATGAGCACCGCATCGCAGCGATCGGCGACCCGGTGGAACCGGTCGACGATCTCGGCGATGGCCGCCTCGGGGTCCTCGTGCAACTGCTGGTAGCTGACCCCGGCGCACTCCTCGTAGGACAGTCCCGCGGTGGTGCGGGCCAGCAGGAGTTCCAGGATGTAGTCGCGCTCACCACCGGAATCCCCGTGTTCGAGCCGGGTGATGGGCCGGAACACCGCAACCCTGGCGACGGTGGCCGCCAACCGGTGCAGGATTCCCAGCGCGATGGTGGATTTTCCGGTGTCACCCTCGGGTGAGGCTATGTAGATGGCCGAAGCAGCATGCGCGGTCACTCGGCCAAGCTTGCCAGTACCTCGGCGAGTTCGGCAATGAAGCGGTCCACGTCCGACATCGAGAAGACCATCGGCGGCCTGATCTTGAGCACGTTGCCGTGCCCGCCACACACCGATATCAGCACCCGGCGTTCGCGCATCGCATTGACCACCCAGCGTGCGATATCCCGGTCCGGCGCTCCGGAGCCATCGACCATCTCCACACCGATGTAGAGGCCGGCACCGCGTACCTGCCCGATGCGGGGGTGCGCAACCGCCAGGCGCGTCAGTTCGGTGCGCAGATCGCCGCCCACCGTGGCCGAATTGGCGATCAGCCGTTCGGTTTCGATGACGTCGAGGACCGCCGCCGCGGCGGCCATCGACACCGGATTGCCGCCGAAGGTGTTGAAGTACGGCACGCCGGCGGCGAAACTGGCCAGCACATCGCTGCGGGCCGCCATCGCCGCCACCGGCATCCCGTTGGCCATCGGCTTGCCCATGGTCACCACGTCGGGCAGCACACCGTGCCGGGTGAACCCCCACATCCCGGCACCGGTGCGGCCGAATCCCGGTTGCACCTCATCGGCGATCAGCAGCCCGCCGGCGGCCCGGACCGCGGCCACCGCGGGTGCGAGCACCAGCGGGTCCGGGTAGATCCCGTCGGAGGAGAAGATGGTGTCGACCACCAGGGCGCTCACACCGTGACCGCTGTCCCGCAGATCGGCGATCGCAGCGGCCACCTCCTCATGTCTCAGCTGCGGTGAGACCGTGCGCACATGCGCACCCAGGACGGTCCGGCCGCCGATCGAGGGCGAGATCGCGGTCACCGCTTCGGTATTGCCGTGATAGGCCTCTTCGGTGACGATCACGCCGTTCGCACCGGTATGCATCGCCGCGACCCGCAGTGCGAGATCGTTGACCTCGGAACCGGTGCAGGCGTACATCACCTGATATGAGCTGTCCGGTCCCAGATCAGGGAAGGTGGCCAGCAGCCGCCGCGAGTAGTCCACGATGCCCTCGTGCAGGTACCGGGTGTGGGTGTTGAGCGTGCCCAACTGCCGTGTCACCGCATCGATCACGTGTGGATGGCAGTGCCCGACGCTGGCCACGTTGTTGTACGCATCCAGATAATCGCGGCCCTCGGCGTCGAACAGTTTTGTGCCCTGCCCACGCACCAGATGCACCGGCTTCTCGTAGAACAACCGGTACGCGGGCCCCAGCACCCGGTCACGGGCAGCTATCAGGGGGTCGTCGCGCTGACCACCCTGATAGCTGTTGGAATCCATGATGTTGGAAAAAGGCATGATTCTCAGGTCAGCGCTCGTGGGCTTCTTCCAAAACGGTACGGCCCAGTTCGGCGTACCGCTGCGGATCTTTGTACTTC
This sequence comes from Mycobacterium sp., assembly GCA_051306235.1. Lineage (GTDB taxonomy): Bacteria > Actinomycetota > Actinomycetes > Mycobacteriales > Mycobacteriaceae > Mycobacterium. The sequence continues at coordinate 3,303 of JBPPMV010000159.1, forward strand.
AGGAACAGTGCCAGCAGCACGCCGCCGATGCCGACGATGCCGACCACCCACGGGATGGCCGCGAAGACCCAGTCCGTGGAGGCCGATCCCGCCGCGAACGACGCGTTCTTGGCCAGCAGGTAGACGACATACATCATGCCGAGCCCGCCGAGCAGTGGCGCCAGGAAGGTCCTGAACCAGTTGGCGGTCTCGGGATGACGTTTGTGCACATGGAAATACGCGATCACCGAGAAGGCGGCCAGTGCCTGGACGATCATGATCGCGGTCGTGCCCAGCAGGGCCATCAGACCGTACAGACCGGTGTAGGGGTCCCGATGGGTGAGCTCGAAGAACAGCACGACCAGGAAGGCGAAACCGGTCTGCACGAAGCCCGCGATATGCGGCGAGCCGTGCACCCGGTGGGTGGCACCGATGGTCTTGCGCATACCGGGGATGACATCCTCCCGGCCCAGGGCGTACAGGTAGCGTGCGGCGCAGTTGTGGAACGCCAGGCCGCAGGCGAACGATCCGGTCATCAGCAGGATCTTGAACAGATCGACCGCCCACTGGCCGAGGTTGTCCTGCACCGGGTTGAAGAAGATGTTGCCCGCCGTGGCCGAATCCTGCGCCAGCGCAATGGCATTCTCGGGTCCGGTGCCGACGATCGCGAGCCAGGACACCACCACGTAGAAGGCGCCGATGCCGATCACCGAGCTGATGACGGCGATCGGGATGATCTTCTTGGGGTTGCGCGACTCCTCGCCGTACATGGCGCTGGACTCGAACCCGACCCAGGACCAGAACGCGAAGAACAGGCCCACACCGGCGGATCCGACGACGGCCATCGTGGAACCGTCGGCGCCCTCGACGACACCCGAGAGACTCTGAAACCCATTGAGCGGGTTCAGCGATGACCAGGACCAGCCCTGCGGGCCGCCACCGGCGAACAACACCGACAACGCCATCGCCGCCAGCATGACGATCTCGGTGACGAGGAAGACGCCCAGCACCTTGGCGGCCAGGTTGATGTCGAAGTAGGTGAGCAGGGAGTTGACGGCCAGCATCACGAGCGCAAACACCAGCCAGGGCACCTCGAGGCCGAACAGCGACGAGAACAGATCGGTGCCGAAGAACGAGAAGATACCGATCAGCGAGGCCTCGAAAACCATGTAGGCCAATGCGGTCAGGAAACCGGCACCCAGTCCGACGACACGGCCGAGTCCGTGCGAGATGTAGCCGTAGAAGGCACCGGTGGCGGTGATGTGCTTGCTCATGGCGGCGTAGCCGATGGCGAACAGCGTCAGCACGATGGTGGCGACGAAATAGCCGGCGGGCGCGTTGGCGCCGTTACCGAAGCCGACCGAGATCGGCACGTTGCCCACCATGGCGGTGATGGGCGCGGCGGTGGCGACCGCCATGAACAGCACACCCCACAGTCCGACCGCATTCGGTTTGAGACGTTGGATGGGGTTGGCGCCCGCGGG
>JBPPMV010000160.1:0-5451 GCA_051306235.1 Mycobacterium sp.
TACCCGCCCGGCCAGCACGGCCGCGCGCGGATCAAGGAGAGCGAATACCGCACCCAGCTGCAGGAGAAGCAGAAGGCTCGCTTCACCTACGGCGTCATGGAGAAGCAGTTCCGCAAGTACTACGAAGAGGCCAACCGCCACACTGGTAAGACCGGCGAGAACCTGCTGCGGATCCTGGAAAGCCGTCTGGACAACGTCATCTACCGCGCCGGCCTGGCCCGCACGCGGCGGATGGCACGCCAGCTGGTCAGCCACGGTCATTTCACCGTCAACGGTGTGAAGGTCAACATCCCGAGCTATCGGGTGTCGCAGTACGACATCATCGATGTCAAGGACAAGTCGATCAACACCCTGCCCTTCGAGGCTGCACGGCAGGCCGCGGGCGATCGCCCGATCCCGGGCTGGCTGCAGGTCGTGGGCGAGCGTCAGCGCGTCCTGGTGCACCAGCTGCCCGAGCGCGCGCAGATCCAGGTGCCGCTGACCGAACAGCTCATCGTCGAGTACTACTCGAAGTAATCGTGTGACCGTCCCAGGCCACGGTGGCCTGGGACACCCAGACGGCATCAAATAGCGGGTGCCGAGAAGGAGATTGAAAACACCATGCTGATTTCACAGCGACCCACACTGGCCGAAGAGGTATTGGCCGACAACCGGTCTCGGTTCACCATCGAGCCGCTGGAGCCCGGTTTCGGTTACACCCTCGGCAACTCGCTGCGGCGCACGCTGCTGTCGTCCATCCCGGGCGCGGCGGTCACCAGCATCCGCATCGATGGTGTGCTGCACGAATTCACCACCGTCCCCGGTGTGAAGGAAGACGTCACCGACATCATCCTGAACCTCAAGGGTCTGGTTGTGTCCTCGGAAGAGGACGAGCCGGTCACCATGTACCTGCGCAAGCAGGGCCCGGGTGCGGTCACCGCGGGCGACATCGTGCCGCCTGCCGGTGTCACGGTGCACAACCCGGATCTGCACATCGCCGCCCTGAACGACAAGGGCAAGCTCGAGGTCGAACTCGTCGTCGAGCGTGGCCGCGGCTACGTGCCGGCCGTGCAGAACAAGGCCTCCGGTGCCGAGATCGGCCGTATCCCGGTCGATTCCATCTACTCGCCGGTGCTCAAGGTGACCTACAAGGTGGAGGCCACCCGCGTCGAGCAGCGCACCGACTTCGACAAGCTGATCCTCGACGTCGAGACCAAGAACTCGATCACCCCGCGTGACGCCCTGGCGTCGGCAGGTAAGACCCTGGTCGAACTCTTCGGTCTGGCACGGGAACTCAACGTCGAGGCCGAGGGCATCGAGATCGGCCCGTCACCGGCCGAGGCCGATCACATCGCCAGCTTCGCGCTGCCGATCGACGATCTCGACCTGACGGTGCGTTCGTACAACTGCCTCAAGCGCGAGGGTGTGCACACGGTCGGCGAGCTGGTTTCCCGCACCGAGTCCGATCTGCTCGACATCCGGAACTTCGGCCAGAAGTCCATCGACGAGGTGAAGATCAAGCTGCATCAGCTCGGTCTCTCGCTGAAGGACAGCCCGGCCACCTTCGATCCGTCCGAGGTCGCCGGCTACGACGTGGCCACCGGCACCTGGACCGGTGACGCCGGCTACGACCTGGACACCGACCAGGACTTCGCCGAAACCGAACAGCTCTAGGCGCGAAACCGAACAGCTCTAAACCCAGCAGAACCGTCCCGGTCCTACCTCATACGGGGATCGGCCACATTAGGAGATAGTCGCAATGCCCAAACCCACAAAGGGTCCTCGCCTCGGCGGGTCGTCCTCGCACCAGCAGGCGCTGCTGGCCAACCTGGCGACCTCGCTCTTCGAGCACGGCCGTATCAAGACGACCGAGCCGAAGGCACGGGCGTTGCGTCCGTACGCCGAGAAGCTGATCACCCACGCCAGGAAGGGCACGCTGCACAACCGGCGTGAGGTGCTCAAGAAGATCCGCGACAAGGATGTGGTGCACACCCTGTTCGCCGAGATCGGTCCGTTCTTCGCCGACCGAGAGGGCGGCTACACCCGGATCATCAAGGTGGAGGCACGTAAGGGCGACAACGCTCCGATGGCCGTCATCGAGCTGGTGCGGGAGAAGACCGCGACCAACGAGGCCGACCGTGCACGCCGTGCGGACTCCTCGCAGAAGGTCGCGGCCGCCGCCGCGCCGCAGGCTGCTGTCGAGCCGGAGGCAGCCGAGGGTCCGACCGCCGACGAGGCTGTCGCCGAGGAGACCACCGAGGCACCTGCCGATGAGGCAGTCGCCGAGGAGACCACCGAGGCCGAGGACAAGGCCGACGAAGCAAAGTAACAACGCCATGAACAGACCCGCCATCGATTCCGGTGGCGGGTTTGTTCGTTTGCGCCTGGACATCGCCTACGACGGAACCGATTTCGTGGGCTGGGCCAGCCAGGCCGGCCAGCGCACCGTGGCCGGTGTCCTGGAGGACGCGTTGACGACAGTGTTCCGCACCCCGGTGATCCTGCGCGCCGCCGGGCGCACCGACGCCGGGGTACACGCCACCGGTCAGGTCGCGCACGTCGACGTCCCCGAGGACGCGCTCAGCCATGCCTATCCGCGCGCGCCACGCCCTGCGGAGGAACCCGAATTCCTGCCGCTGGTGCGGCGTCTGGGTCGTTTCGTACCCGAGGAGATCCGGGTGCTGGAGATCAACCGGGCGCCGGAGGGTTTCGATGCGCGGTTCTCGGCCCTGCGCAGGCATTACGAATATCGGTTGACCACAGCGTCATACGGCGCGCTGCCGCAGCAGGCGCGGTTCGTGACGCCGTGGCTGCGTCCGCTCGATCTGGACGCGATGGCCCAGGCATCACGACACCTGACGGGTCTGCACGACTTCGCGGCGTTCTGCAAACACCGCGACGGTGCGACGACCATCCGGGATCTGCAGCGGCTGGAGTGGGAGCGTGCAGGCGATCTGATCACCGCTCACGTCAGCGCCGACGCGTTCTGCTGGTCGATGGTGCGGTCACTGGTGGGTGCGCTGCTGGCGGTGGGGGAGGGACGCCGGGATCCGGCGTGGTGTGCGGCGTTGCTCGACGCATCGAGGCGCTCAAGCGATTTCGCCGCCGCCCCGGCGCGCGGGCTGACGTTCGTCGGTGTGGACTATCCCGCCGATGGCGAACTGGCCGCCCGCAATCTGGTCACCCGCGATGTGCGCACCGCCGACGAACTGCTGTGACCGACCGCTCTAGCGGATGCGTGGCGCGATGAAGTCGGCGGCCTGATTCACCATGCCGGCCTTGATATACGCAGGCGCCAGGTGGTCGGCCCAGTAGGACTCCCAGTTCTCCGGATCAGTCGGATTGCAGATCGGGTCGTCACCGTGACACAGCTCGATGGTGCGTTCCTGGTAGAGCGGGTTGAAGTTCGAGATCGGGCCCACCCAGGCGATCCCGTTGCCGAACAGCGCAACCGCGGCGACCTTCTGGTCGATGCCGGGCGGCAGCGGTCTGGTGAACCCGAAGGCAGCGAATGGCACAGCCAGCACCACATCGGTGACGGCCGCACCGAGGGAGTAGCCACCCAGGACGAGCCGGGTATCCGGGCAGTTGGCCGTCATGTACTGCGCGCGGGCACTCATATCGTTGGCGCCGATATCGATCTGGGTGTCGGCGGGGTACTTCACGGCGTACATCGCGACGTTCTTGCCCGTCTTCGACCGCAGCGCGCTGACGAGGGCGTTGCCGATCTGGCCGGCGCCGGGGGACTCCATGCGGCCGCGGGCGAAGATCAGCTCGGCGTCGGGGCAGGACACCGCCCCGGCCATCGGCAGCAGGGCGGGCGTTGTCAATGTCGGTGTGGTCAGGGCGGCCAGTACGACGACGACAGCAGACGCCAGCACGGTGAAGCGGCGGACCCGGCCCCTCGGCTTCATGATCACCGCTCCGAGTGTAGCGGTCAGAATTGACGGTTGTGTTGCGAATCTTTGCCCGGCGCTACCGAACCCGTGCGGCGGCGAAGTCGGCGGCCTGGTCGATCAGGCCGGATCCGATATAGCCGTCCTGCAGGTGATCGCCCCAGACCCGCTGGAGATCGTTCAGATCGTTCGGCAGACCGCCGGAGCAGACCGGGTCCTCGGCGTTGCAGACGTCGATGGTGCGGTCGAGGTACTGGGCGGCGATCTGGTGTCCCGGCATCTGTTTGGAGAAATTGCCCACCAGCACGACCGCGGCGATGTGGCTGTCCATCCCGGGCGGCAACGGGCGGTTGAATCCGAGGCCCGACTGATTCGCCGACAGGGCCAGCGTGGCCGCGGCGGCACCCAGGGAATAGCCGCCGACGATCAGCCGGGTCTGCGGGCAGGCGCCGGCCATGTACTGGATGCGGTTGCTGATGTCATTGGCGCCCTGGGGGATCTCGGTGTTGGCGGGATAGTTCACGCCGTAGACACCGATGGGCTGGGGCAACCGGGCGTTCAGCGCGGCCACCAGGTTGTTACCGAGTCGACCGACGCCGGGCGCTTCGTTGCGGCCGCGAGCGAAGATCAGCTCCACGGGTGCGCACGGTTCCGCGGAGGCGGTGGGAACCTGCGCCGACGGGCCTGCCGTCACGGTGGCCAGGAATCCGCCGGCGATGGCCGCTACCGCGGTGACGGAGGCGAGGAACTTACGCGCGCGGCGCTTTGCTGGGAGTGCTCGGATGGACACCTGATGAAGTGTACGGGGTGCCGCTCAGAGCAGCCCTGCCGCGAAGCTCGCGGCCTGATCGGCAGCGCCGCCGTCGTAGGCCCGGTGGGCTGCGACATCCTCACCGGGTCCGCAGACCGGGTCGCCGAAATTGCACAGGTCGATGGATCGCGGTCCCCAGACCGGGCTCGAGGTCAGCGGAAGTCCGACCTTCGTCGACGGATTGCCGAAAACCGCGAGCGCGGCGACGTGCTCGGGGACATTGGGCGGGAGCGGGGCGTTGAAGCCGATACCCGGCACCGGAACCGCGGCGATGATGTCGATGACGGCGGCGCCCTGGGAGTAGCCGCCCAGCACCAGTCGCGTGTTCGGGCAGTTGTTGACCACCCACTGGATGTGGCCGCTCGCATCGTTCGCGCCGCCGGCCGCGGCCAGGAAATCGAAGCTCGCCGGATAGTTCACCGCGTACGCGCCGACCGAACGACCGCCCACCTTGTTGCGCAAGGAGTTCACGAACGCGTTCCCGACGCGGCCCAGACCGGGTTCCTCGTTGGTGCCGCGGGCGAAGACCACCTCGATATCGCTGCAGCCATCTGCCTGCGCCGGCGCTGCCGGTGCGAGGAGCGTAGAGCCTGCTGCCGTGACGGCAGCGGCGAGAAACACGGAACCACGACGCACAAGATCAATGCCCACGCCGAAGTTTAACGCGAAGACGGGCTAAACAAGTCCCGACAGGTCAAATGCCCTGTTCAGATGCGGCCGTCGATGAAAACGGCGGCCTGCGGGATGAAACCTGAGGACTCGTAC
>JBPPMV010000161.1:0-22960 GCA_051306235.1 Mycobacterium sp.
TGATGTGTATAAGAGTCAGCGGAGCTATCGTCTACGGCCTGGCTTTCGCGTTGGCGCCCAGCGGCGTAACCACCTACGACACGTATGACTCCGGCTTCAGCTACGAGTACAGCGCCGGGTTCGGCGTGGCCAGCTTCATCGTGCTCGCCCTCGGCGGCCTCGTGTTGCTGGTGCTGCTGGCGGCGATCTCGTCGGCCTACATCAGCGGCATCCTGGACATCGCCAACGGCGTCCCGGTGACCGCGGGCTCGTTCTTCAAGCCGCGCCTCATCGGCCCCGTCATCATCGCGACGGTGCTCGTCGGCGTCGCGACGGCGATCGGCAACGCCCTGTGCTACCTGCCGGGTCTGATCGTGTCGATCTTCGCGTTCTTCACCACCGTCGCACTGCTGGACCGAAACCTTTCGGCCATCGACGCGATCAAGACGAGCATCGATATCGCCAAGAAGAATTTCGTCCAGGTGCTGATCACCTGGCTGCTGTTCACCGTGATCATCTTCGTGGGATCGCTGCTCTGCGGTATCGGCATCATCGTGGCCGCGCCGGTCGCGATCTTGTTCGAGGTGTACGCCTTCCGGAAGCTGACCGGCGGACAGGTCGCTCCGCTCACACCGTAAGCACCGCAAGACGAAAACGGGGTGGGCCGCCGGGTCTGAAAAGCGGCGGACACCCCGTTTTCGTTTGCGTGGGCACCACTACCCTGGTCGGTATGGGTGAACAGCGCAGCGCGCACGACGCACACCGGTGGCAGGGTCTGGCGACCCGGGCGATCCACGCCGGCTTCCGGCCCGACCCGGCCACCGGCGCCGTCAACGCCCCGATCTATGCCAGCTCCACCTTCGCCCAGGACGGCGTCGGCGGACTCCGCGGCGGCTTCGAATACGCCCGCACCGGCAACCCCACCCGGGCCGCCCTGGAGGCATCGCTGGCCGCCGTCGAGCAGGCCGACTACGGCCGGGCGTTCGCCTCGGGCATGGCGGCCACCGACTGCGCGCTGCGTGCGGTGCTGCGCCCCGGAGATCACGTCGTCATCCCCGATGACGCCTACGGTGGCACCTTCCGGCTGATCGACAAGGTGTTCAGTCAGTGGGGGATTGCGTACACGCCGGTGGCTCTCACCGATCTCGACGCCGTGGCGGCCGCGATCACCGATCAGACCAAGTTGATATGGGTCGAGACCCCGACCAACCCGCTGCTGTCGATCGCCGATATCGCCGGGATCGCCGAACTGTCCAGTCGATCTGGCGCAAAGCTGTTGGTGGACAACACCTTTGCTTCGCCGGCGCTGCAGCAGCCGCTGACCCTCGGAGCGGATATCGTGCTGCATTCGACGACGAAGTACATCGGCGGTCATTCCGATGTGGTCGGCGGCGCACTGCTGACCAGCGATGAGGAACTCGATACCGCATTCGCGTTCCTGCAGAACGGCGCCGGCGCGGTACCGGGCCCGTTCGATGCCTACCTGACCATGCGCGGTCTCAAGACCCTGGTGCTGCGCATGCAGCGGCACAGCGAGAACGGCGCCAAGGTCGCCGAGTACCTGGCCGAGCATCCGGCGATCGAGTCGGTGCTCTACCCGGGTCTCGCGAGTCATCCCAACCACGAGGTGGCGGCCAAGCAGATGTCCGGATTCGGCGGGATGGTGTCGGTGCGGCTGCGCGGCGGCCGGGCCGCGGCCCAGGATTTCTGTGCCCGCACCGAGATTTTCATTCTCGCCGAGTCTCTGGGCGGCGTGGAATCGTTGATCGAGCACCCCGGGGCGATGACGCACGCGTCGACCGCGGGTTCGCAGCTCGAGGTGCCCGAGGATCTGGTCCGGTTGTCGGTCGGCATCGAGGAGGCCGCCGATCTGCTGGGGGACCTGGAGCAGGCGCTGCGCTGAGCTCAGCGCGCGCCGAGCGCGGGCCGCAACGCCGACATGGTGACCGCGAGATTCACCTCGGGCAGTGCGGTGGGGGACTCGTCGACCCAACTGCCCAAAGCGATCTCACCGGCGCGGGCGTGCACCCAGCGCCAGCCCCGATCGTTGAGGCTCAGCAGGGCGCCCAGGCCGTCGACCGCGTGCAGCAGCGAGATGATCGCGGCCGTCGGCGGCGTCGGTGGGCGCCGATCGAACAGGGCGGACAGCAGCGCGGCGCGGGCCGGCCCGGCACGCTGCCTGCCGCGCAGCGGGTACGCCAGATCTTTCTTGAACCCTTTGGACGGCAACGAGATCCGGCTGATCTGACCACTGCGCACCAGATGCTCGACCAGCCGGTCCTCGGTGTGCTTACTGAGCTTGCCGATGGCCGACGACGCCCGTAGCGGGCGTCGGGACAGCAGCTCGAGCGCGGGCCCGGTGACGGGATCCAGTGGCCCGGTACCGATCAGCGCGACGAGCGTGCCTGCCGCCGCTTCGCAGTCGGAGGCGGGCCGGATCCGGCACGCCCAGGCGAGATCCAGCAACACGGCGGCGCCGAGCACCCGTCTGGTGCGCTGACGGTCAAGCCCGGGCTGCGCCGACGCGTTGTCGAGGAGCAGCAGAAAGAGGTCCTCGGCGATCTGGGCCACAGGCTCAGGAGTGGTAGGGCTCCGCGCTGAGCAGGGTCACCGTGACGGTGCTGCCATTGGGAATCGTGTAGGTCTTGACGTCGCCGACCTTGGCGTCCAGCAGGGCCTCACCCAACGGGGACTTGGGCGAGTAGACCTCGAGCTTGCCGTCGCTGACACCCTCCTGGCGGGTCGCGATCAGGAAGGTCTCGGTATCGGACTCGTCATCGCCGTACTGCACCTTGACCACCGAGCCGGGCAATGCGACACCGGACTGCTTGGGTGCCTCGCCGACCTTGGCGTTGTTGAGCAGTTCCTGGAGCTGCCGGATGCGCGCTTCTTCCTGGCCCTGCTGCTCACGGGCGGCGTGATAGCCACCGTTCTCGCGCAGGTCGCCTTCTTCGCGACGATCGTTGATCTCGGCGGCGATCACGGGCCGGTTGGCGATCAGCTGATCCATCTCCGCCTTCAAACGGTCGAAAGCCTCTTCGGTCAGCCAGGTGACCTGGGTATCGGTCATGTCCTCGCGCTCCTGTCGTTGATCTTTTTCTCGCGCTGTATCGCGTGGGAAGGTTGTGTATCGCCGCTATCGCAGGCGCATGGCAGCGCGCTAATGCAGCAATACACGGTTCCACCCGGAACCGTGTATTGGCCAACCTTACCACCGCCGCGTCAGCGGGTTTTCATGATTTCGCAGTTCGCCGTTTGTCGAGTGGACGTCGCTGCGACGCTTTCAGGAGCCCGTCAGATAGGCAGGCACATCGATACCGCAGCCGTAGATGTCCCCGATGACCGGTGGTTTTGTGGATTTCACGATGGTGTCGATGACCACCGAGTCCGCGGTCGACGGTGGCACCAGAACCTCCCGGCGCCCGGTCTCGCCCCCGTCGATGGAGAGGGCCCGAACGATGCACACCGCGGGCACCGACGGATCCGACCGGGTGACGGTGATCGTCACCGCCACCGTCTCGTCGTCGATCAGCTTGTACCCGCCCAGCTCGCCCTCGACGTCGCCGGTGCCGAATCGCTGGAACGCGATGAGCGCGATCCCCACACCTACCGTCACAATCAACAGGAACAGGCCGATCACCACGCGACGCCGGGTGCGGTGGGACATCTTCTGCCGCCCGTAACGGGCGGCGGGACGCTCGATGGTCAAGGTTAAGGGTGCCCGTCGGTCGGTCGGTGGTACTACAGCTGGAACTATAGAGCGGTGGGCATGAAGGGAGAGCGGCCGTCGTTGTCAGCAGACATGAGCCGTTGGATTGAGACACGATGACTGAATTGCGCTTGATGGCGGTGCACGCCCACCCCGATGACGAGTCCAGTAAGGGCGCGGCCACCACCGCCCGGTACGCGGAGGAAGGCGCCCGCGTGATGGTGGTGACACTGACCGGTGGTGAACGCGGGGACATCCTCAACCCGGCGATGGACATCCCGGAGGTGCACGGACGCATCCACGAGGTGCGGCGCGACGAGATGGCCAAGGCCGCCGAGATCCTCGGTGTCGAGCACCACTGGCTGGGCTACGTCGACTCCGGGCTGCCCGAGGGCGATCCGCTGCCGCCGCTGCCGGAGGGCTGCTTCGCCCTGGTGCCGCTGGAGGAGCCGACGGAGGCGCTGGTCCGGGTGATCCGCGAGTTCCGCCCGCATGTGATCACCACCTACGACGAGAACGGCGGATACCCGCACCCGGACCACATCCGGTGCCACGAGGTGTCGGTGGCCGCCTACGAGGCAGCCGCCGACCACGTGCGCTATCCCGACGCCGGTGCACCCTGGGCGGTGTCCAAGCTGTACTACAACCACGGCTTCCTGCGGCAGCGCATGCAGGTGCTGCAGGACGAGTTCGCCAAGAACGGCGAGGAGGGTCCCTTCGCCAAATGGCTGGAGAAATGGGATCCCGAGGATGATCTGCTGGACAAGCGCGTCACCACCCGCATCGAATGCGCGAAGTACTTCGCGCAGCGCGATGACGCTCTGCTCGCCCATGCGACGCAGATCGACCCGAAGAGTTTCTTCTTCACCACGCCCATGGAGTGGCAGCAGCGGCTCTGGCCGACCGAGGAGTACGAGCTCGCGCGGTCCCGGGTCCCGGTGCAGCTGCCCGAGACCGACCTGTTCACAGGGATCACAACATGACTGACCTATTCATGATCGCCGTCGGCCTGCTCGCCGAGGAGGGGCCGCGCCAGACCGGCCCGGACTTCGGAAAGGCCAGCCCGGTCGGGCTGCTGGTCGTGGTGCTACTGCTCATCGGCACCTTCGCGTTGGTGTGGTCGATGAACCGGCACCTCAACCGGCTGCCGGAATCGTTCGACCCCGACCATCCCGAACCCGACCAGGCCGTCGACGAAGGCACCGTGGGTGACGCGAAGGGGTAACACCCTGGGTGCGGCCACCAGCCCGTACCTGCGCCAGCACGCCGACAACCCGGTGCACTGGCAGCAGTGGAGTTCCGCGGCGCTGGCCGATGCGGCGGCGCGGGATGTGCCCATCCTGCTGTCCATCGGTTACGCCGCCTGCCATTGGTGCCATGTGATGGCCCACGAATCGTTCGAGTCCGCCGAGGTTGCCGCCGCGGTCAACGACGACTTCGTCTGCATCAAGGTCGATCGCGAGGAACGCCCCGACCTCGACGCGATCTACATGAATGCCACCGTCGCCCTGACCGGGCAGGGCGGCTGGCCGATGACCTGCTTCCTGACACCCGACGGACGTCCCTTCTTCTGCGGCACCTACTACCCGAAAGATGGTTTTCTGCAGTTGCTTTCGGCGGTCAAGGAGACCTGGCGGGATCGGCGCGACGATGTCGAGCGGGCCTCCGACGATATCGCCGGAGAGCTACGGGCGATGAGCGCGGGGCTGCCCGGCTCCGGCCCGGCCCTGGAAGCGCAGCTGTGCGATGACGCGGTGGCCGCGGTGCTACGCGATGAAGACGTGCGCCACGGTGGTTTTGGCGGTGCGCCCAAGTTTCCGCCGTCGGCTCTGCTGGAGGCGTTGCTGCGGCACCACGAGCGCACCGGCTCGGACCAGACGCTCGCGACGGTGCAGCGCGCCGGTACGGCGATGGCCCGAGGTGGTCTCTACGACCAGCTCGCCGGCGGTTTCGCGCGCTACAGCGTCGACCCGGCCTGGGTGGTTCCGCACTTCGAGAAGATGCTCTACGACAACGCGCTGCTGCTGCGGTTCTACGCGCACTGGGCGCGGCGCACGGGTGATCCGTTGGCGCGCAGGATTTCCGATGAGACCGCTCGGTTTCTGATAGACGACCTCGGTGCGGGCGGCATGTTCACCTCATCGCTGGACGCCGATGCGGCCGGGGTCGAGGGGCTCACCTATGCCTGGACGCCCGCGCAGCTGCGAGGCGCACTCGGCGATGACGGTACCTGGGCCGCTTCACTTTTCGAGGTGACCGAGGCCGGGACGTTCGAGCACGGCAGCTCGGTGCTGCAACTGCGCGCCGACCCCGACGACTGGGACCGGTTCGGGAGGGTGCGTGCCGCCCTGCTGGCCGCGCGTGCGCAGCGCCCGCAGCCCGGACGCGATGACAAGGTCGTGACGGCGTGGAACGGGCTGGCCATCACCGCGCTGATCGAGGCAGCGGTGGCGCTGGACAAACCCGAATACCTCGATGCGGCAACGGTGTGTGCGCGCGAACTGCTGTTGTTGCATCTGGTGGACGGGCGTCTGCGGCGGGCGAGCCTGGGCGGTGTGGTCGGCGACAGTGTCGCGATCCTGGAGGACTACGCCACCCTGATCACCGCGCTCTGCGGACTCCATCAGATGACCGGTGCGCCATCCTGGCTTGCCACCGCGACGGGTCTGCTGGATACCGTGCTGGAGCATTTCGCCGACCCCCGGCAGCCGGGACGCTGGTTCGACACCGCCGATGACGCCGAGGCGCTCGTGCTGCGCCCCGCCGATCCGCTCGACGGCGCCACCCCGTCGGGTGCGTCCTCGATCGCCGAGGCTCTGCAGTTGGCCGCACACCTGACCGGTGACCGCCGGTACGTCTCGGCCGCCGACGCCACGCTGGCCTCGGCCACCCCCCTGCTGGCGAAACTGCCTCGCTCGGGCGGACATTGGCTGGCCGTCGCCGAGGCGGCGGTGCGCGGGCCGATCCAGATCGCGGTGGCCTGCGACCCCGCCGACTCGGACATGCTGATCGCCGCGCGCCTTCTCGCGCCAGGGGGAGCGGTGGTCATCGGCGGCCCGGCGGACTCCTCGGAGTTGCTGGCCGGACGTGACCGGGTGGCCGGTCGCGATGCCGCGTACGTGTGCCGCGGCCGGGTCTGCGATCTGCCGGTCACCACCGTCGAGGAACTCGCTGCCGCATTAACGCCAACCGCCCCGTGACCTTCCGTGTAGCCTGCCGCACATGAGCTTCGAGCCGGATGTGTTGCAGGGTTTCGTTCAGCGCTATCTCGACACGGCCGCCACCGGCAGTGCCGCCGATGTGGCCGCTCTCTACGCCGAGGACGCCACCCTGGAGGATCCGGTGGGCGGCGGCGAGGTGCACATCGGCCGTCAGGCGATCGCCGGCTTCTACAAGAACGTCGAGGGCGTCGATGTGACGACCGAACTCCTGTCCTTCCGCGCGGGCGGTAGCGAGGCGGCCTTCGTCTTCGCCATCACCGTCGCCGGCGCGATGCGCATCGAACCCATCGAGGTCATGGCGTTCAACGCCGACGGGCAGATCACGTCGATGCGGGCCTTCTGGGGTCCGTCGGACATCACCCAACTCTGAGCGATTTGTGGAGTGCCACCCGGAATCATTCCGGCTGGCACTCCACAAATCACAGGTCAGAAGACGGCGAACCACATCGCGATGTAGTGGCAGAGCGCCGCGACCGCGGTGCACGCGTGGAAGAACTCATGGTGGCCGAACGTGGTCGGCCACGGGTTGGGCCATTTGAGCCCGTAGAAGACGCCTCCGACGCTGTACAGCGCGCCACCGACGATCAGCAGCACCACCGCCGCGACTCCGGCGCCGTCCATGATCGGGCCGATGAACCACACCGCGATCCAGCCCAGCAGCAAGTACAGCGGTACGCCGACCCAGCGGGGCGCCGACGGCCAGAACATCTTCAGCAGCACGCCCGCGAAGGCGCCGGCCCAGACGATCCAGAACAGCAACCAGCCCTTTTCGGACGGCAACGCCAGCAAGGCGAACGGGGTGTAGCTACCCGCGATGAAGACGAAGATCATCGAGTGATCGAGCCGCTTCATCCATTTGCGGGCTGTCGGATTCGTCCACGTGACCCGGTGGTAGACACCGCTGACGGTGAACATCGCCACGATGGTGAAGGTGTAGAGCAGCGTCGCCAGTCCGGCTTGCGTCGATTCCAGGGACCAGGACACCGCCACCAGGGCGGCGCCGGCGACGAACGCGACGATGGCGGAGTAGACGTGGATCCAGCCGCGGGCACGCGGCCTGCCCAGGAATACCGCGACTCCGTCGGCGAAGGCCTCCGGCAGATCCTCCGCCGAGCGGGCAGCGGCAGCCGACCGGTACGGACGGTTCGAGTCGATCGGCTCAGGGTCGGTGCGCGATCCCGCTGCGCTTCTCGCTTCGTCGATGCGCGATCCCGCTGCGCTTCTCGGTTCTGTCACTTCACCTCCCTGAGTGGCACGGAATAGCCCCACGATCACAGTAGTCTTGTTGGCTGTGGAGATCATTCCGCCGCGACTCAAGGAGCCGGCTTACCGGCTGTACGAATTGCGGTTGCGTCGAGAGTTGGCGCAGTCCAAGGCCGAACTCCCACGACACATCGCCGTTTTGTGTGACGGCAATCGCAGATGGGCCCGCGATGCCGGGTTCGACGATGTCAGCTACGGCTACCGCAAAGGTGCGGCGAAGATCGCCGAGATGCTGCGCTGGTGCCAGGCCGCGGGCATCGAGTTGACGACGGTCTACCTGCTCTCGACGGAAAACCTGCAGCGCGATCCCGACGAGCTCGGCGCGCTCATCGAGATCATCACCGATGTCGTCGAGGAGATCTGCGCACCCGCCAACCGCTGGAGCGTGCGCACGGTCGGTGACCTCGAATTGCTCGGCGAGGAAGCCGCACGCAGGCTGCGCGAGGCCGTGGAAGGCACGGTGGGCACGGCGGCCGAAGGCGCACTGCAGGTCAACGTCGCGGTCGGTTACGGCGGCCGCCAGGAGATCGCCGATGCGGTGCGCGGCCTGCTGAGCAAGCAACTGGCCAACGGCGCGACCGCCGAACAGCTCGTCGAGTCCGTCACCGTCGAGGCCATCTCGGAGAATCTCTACACCTCGGGCCAGCCCGACCCCGATCTGGTCATCCGGACCTCCGGCGAGCAACGGCTGTCCGGATTTCTGTTGTGGCAGAGCGCTTATTCGGAGATGTGGTTCACCGAGGCGCACTGGCCGGCGTTCCGGCGGGTCGACTTCCTGCGCGCCTTGCGCGACTACACCATGCGGCATCGCAGGCACGGCAGGTAGCCACGGTGGCGGGCCTGTCGGCGATCGTCTTCGCGCTCAGCTGGTGGCTCGGGCTGTACCTGCTCGCGCGGGACCCGCGTAAGCCGGTTCTGCTGCTCGCCGCGGCCGGGCTGACCAGCTTCGCCGTCGTCGTCGCCCTCGATGCCGTGCGGGTGGTCACCCAATCGGACGTGCTGGGCCGCATCGAGATCTATCTGATGGCGCTGCCGGGGATCTTCTGGTTCGCGGTGCTGATCGAGCTGTCGCGACCCGGTGAGACATGGCGCGGACGGTTGCGCGAGATCGTGCTCGTCGGTGTCGTCGCGGCCGTGGCGCTCAGCGGTGCCGCGCTGGCCGGCACCGTGGACGGTCCGCTGCGGGTCGGGCACTGGCTGATGTTCGCCGCGGTCTCGCTGCCATCGCTGGGCGCCATGGTCACCGCCATGCTGCGCCCGGCCCAGCCGGTGCCGGTGGTGCGCTTCGTGTTGGTGGCCACGCTGTTCTTTGCGCTGGCCAACGTGATCCTGATCATCCCGCTCGGGTTGCTGCCGAGTTGGTTGGCCCTGGCCTCCACCGGTTTCGACGTGGTGCTGCTCGGTGTCGCCGTCGCGTTGTGGGATGCCTTCGACGAGGGCCAGGCGCTGCGCGCGGACATGCTGCGGTCGGCCACGGCGACGGCTGCGGTCGCGCTGTTGTTCGGCGGCCAGGCGGTGATCGGACTGGCAGTCGCCGGGCCCTCCGCCGAAACCGCGCTCACGGTGCTGCTGTTCACCAGCCTGGCCATCGCCATCGTCATCAACGTGCTCGCCGATCCGCTGGCCGGCGTGCTGGACCGGCTCGCGTTCTTCGGTTCACCCGGCCTGCGTGCCGAGCGGGCCACCCTGCGGGGTACCGAGGCGGCGCTGCCGTTGCGCTCGCGCAACCCGCTGCACGATCTCGACGATGACACCTTCGCCCGGCTGACCCGGCGCGCGCTGGGGCACTACGGGGACCTGTCGAAACTCGTCGCCAGCCCGCTGACCGCGCTGCCCGCGATCGATGAGCGGCTGGCCGCCCGCGGCGCGCAGGACCAGCCGCTGGAACGTGCCAACGAATTGAAGGCGCTGCTGGCCGACCGCATCTCGGCACTCAAACCGCGTGACGGCAGCGACTTCGGGACCAGCGAGCAGTGGCGGTACTACAACTCGCTGTACTTCCCGTATGTGGTGGGGGTGCGCGCCTACGCGCAGAACGCCACCGCGGCCGGCCTGGACCCGGTCGCCCGGCAGGCCTGGCAATGGCTGGTCACCGACGTGCCGCAGCGTTCACTGCACAACTGGCAGAACGCCGCCGCCCGGGTGATCGCCGCCGACCTGCGTGGCGGACTGCTGACACAAGCCCGCTGACCTGCGGTTGGCAGTGACTGGCAGCGTTCGGCGTCGACCTGGCAGTGCCCTCTGAGAAGGGTCGAAGGTGTCAGAAGCTCGTCCGGCCCACCGGTGTGGGGAGGTCCCGCGCACATGGGCAGCAATGCCCGTGTGTCGAGGCACGCGGCGGCAGCCCCGCACCGGTCCAGAACTCATCGACCGCATCTGAAAGGAACACCATGTCCGCAATCACCGCCCCCGCCGTCACCACCCGTCCCGACGCATTCCTGCGCCTGGCCATGCGCGCCGACGCGATCATCGTCGGCGTCATGGGCGTCGCCCTGCTGGCCGCGGCCGACTGGGCCGCACAGGCAACCGGTCTGCCGCGCTCGGTCGAGATCGGCGTCGGCGTCTTCTCCGTCGTCTACGGCGTGGTGGTGCTGGCGCTCGCCGCGCTGCAGAACGTCCGCCCCGGCGGTATCGGCACCGTCATCGCCAACCTGGCGTGCACCGTCATCGCGGTCGCTGTCGTCCTGACCGGCGTGTTCCCGCTGACCGGTCTCGGCATCGCCGCAGTGTTGGTCACCGGCCTGTACACCCTGGTGATGGCCGAACTGCAGTACGTCGGGCTGCGCCGCATCTAGTCCCGGCTTCGGCGCGTTCCCGTACGGTGACCGTACGCGAGCGCGCCGAAATCGCTTGTGTCAGAGCTTGCGAAGCCGCAACCGGTTGATGGAGTGATCGGTGTCCTTGCGCAGCACCAGGGTGGCCCGAGGCCGGGTGGGCAGGATGTTCTCGATCAGGTTGGGCCGGTTGATCGAATGCCAGATATCCCGGGCGGCGAACACGGCCTGATCGTCGGTCAGCGTCGAATAGTGGTGGAAGTGTGATGCCGGGTCGGCGAACGCGCCGTCCCGCATCGACAGGAACCGCGAGATGTACCACTGCTCGATGTCCTCGACGCGGGCGTCGACGTAGAGCGAGAAGTCGAACAGATCCGAGACCATCAACGCCGGTCCCGTCTGCAGCACATTGAGACCCTCCAGGATGAGGATGTCGGGCTGGCGGATCAGTTGCTTCTCACCCGGCACGATGTCGTAGATCAGGTGCGAATACACCGGCGCGCAGGCCTTGTCGGCACCCGACTTGACCGCGGTGACGAAACGCATCAGCGCCCGGCGATCGTAACTCTCCGGGAAACCCTTGCGGTGCATGATGTTCCGCCGCAACAGCTCGGAGTTGGGGTAGAGGAAGCCGTCGGTGGTCACCAGATCGACGCGCGGGTGGTGCTCCCAGCGGGCCAGCAGCGCCTTGAGCACACGGGCGGTGGTCGACTTGCCGACGGCGACGCTGCCCGCGACGCCGATGACGAACGGCACCGGCCGGTCGGAGGTCTGCTCTCCGAGGAACTCCGCGGTCGCGGCGAACAGCCGTTGATGCGCGGCGACCTGCAGGTGGATCAATCGGGCCAGGGGCAGATAGACCTCTTCGACCTCCAGCAGGTCGATCTGTTCACCCAGGCCACGCAGCCCGGTCAGTTCGGATTCGTTCAGGGCCAAGGGGGTCGCCATACGCAACGAGCGCCATTGGGTCCGGTCGAACTCCACATATGGGCTCGGCTCGCTGGGCCGCGGCATATCGCCAGTCTTGCATCTACCGTTGACGGAATGAACGCCGGTATGGATTCCGCCACGCTCATTCGTGAGTACCTGCTGCTCGGTCTGCGCTTCGATCGGGTCGAGGAGGGCTATGTGGACTCCTTCACCGGCGATCAGGCGCTGCGCCGCCAGGTCGCCGACGAGCCGACCCCCGACCCCGCCGATCTGACCCGTCAGGCCCGGCGGCTGCTGGCCGAGGTGCCGGGCGCCGACGGCCTGGAGCCGCAGCGCGCCGGCTATCTGAGCGCCCATCTGAAGGCGCTGGCCTGCGCGGGCCGCAAGTTCGCGGGCGAGGACGTCGGGTTCGTCGAAGAGGTCCGCGAGTACTTCGACGTCGACATCGCCAAGGGTGAGCAGGACCGCTACCGGGATGCGCACCGACTGCTCGACGAGGCCCTCGGCGGCACCGGTCCGCTCGCCCAGCGGTTACAGGCCTACCGCACGTCCGAGGAGATCCCGCCGGACCGCCTGGAGGAGTCCATTCACGCCTTCTCCTCGTCGCTGCGGGACACGGTGCGCGCCACCTATCCGCTGCCCGACAGCGAGACGATCAACTACGAGGTCGTCACCGACAAGCCGTGGTCGGGATTCAACTACTACCTCGGCGACTACACCTCGACGGTCGCGGTCAACGCCGACCTCAAGCAGCAGATGTCGAACCTGCCGCGTCTCGTCGCGCACGAGTCCTATCCGGGCCACCACACCGAGCACTGCCGCAAGGAGGCCGGGCTGGTGGTGCGCGAGGGCCAGGGCGAGCAGACGATTTTCCTGGTCAACACCCCGCAGTGCTTGATGGCCGAGGGGTTGGCCGATCTGGCGCTGTACGCGGTGATGGGGCCGCGGTGGGGCGGCTGGGCATCGGAGATCTACGCCGATCTGGGGTTGCGGTTCGACGGTGAGCGCTCCGCGGCGATCTCCGAGGCCGCCGCCGCGCTGGCCGATGTACGCCAGGACGCGGCGCTGATGCTGCACGACGAGCACCGCGACGTCGACGAGGTGGCCGCCTATCTGAGCCGCTGGCTGCTGGTCAGCGATGAGCGGGCCCGGCAGATGCTGCGGTTCCTGTCCTCACCGTTGTGGCGCGCCTACACCAGCACCTATGTCGAGGGGTACCGGCTGCTCAAGGGGTGGCTGGATGACCGCCCGGCAGAGGTGTCGCTGACCGACCGATTCGGGCGGCTGCTCGACGAACCGCTGATCCCATCGAGCCTGCGGGCAGGCTAGTCAGATAACCACCCTGCCAGCACGCCGTTTAGGCTGGAGGCATGACTGCCGACTCGTCGTTGACCGCTCCGGGCGTTGAGTACGCCGCCACCGCCAGCGAGGCCTACCGGGCAGCACTCGCGGTGATCGAGTCCGTCGAACCCCGCATCGCTGCCGCCACCCGCAAAGAGCTTGCCGACCAACGGGATTCGCTGAAGCTGATCGCCAGCGAGAACTACGCGTCGCCGGCCGTGCTGCTGACCATGGGGACCTGGTTCTCCGACAAGTACGCCGAGGGCACCATCGGGCACCGGTTCTACGCAGCCTGCCAGAATGTCGACACCGTCGAGGCGCTGGCCGCCGAGCACGCCAGGGAGCTGTTCGGCGCTCCCTACGCCTACGCGCAGCCGCACTCCGGTATCGACGCCAACCTGGTGGCCTACTGGGCCATCCTGCAGACCCGCATCGAGACTCCGGGCCTCGCCGAACTGGGCGCCAAGCATGTCAACGACCTGTCCGAGCAGGACTGGGAGAAGTTGCGGGCCAAGCTGGGCAACCAGCGGCTGCTGGGCATGTCGTTGGAGACCGGCGGGCACCTCACCCACGGTTTCCGGCCCAACGTGTCGGGCAAGATGTTCCACCAGCGCAGCTACGGCACCGACCCCGAGACCGGCCTGATCGACTACGCCGCCGTCGCCGCCGCGGCCCGCGAGTTCAAGCCGCTGATCCTGGTCGCCGGCTACTCCGCTTACCCGCGCCGGGTGAACTTCGCCAACATGCGCGAGATCGCCGATGAGGTCGGCGCCACCCTGCTGGTCGATATGGCGCACTTCGCCGGTCTGGTGGCCGGCAAGGTCTTTACCGGCGACGAGGATCCGGTGCCGCACGCCCATGTCACCACCACCACGACCCATAAGTCGCTGCGCGGCCCGCGCGGCGGGCTGGTGCTGGCTACCGAGGAGTACGCACCCGCGGTCGACAAGGGCTGCCCGATGGTGCTCGGTGGACCGCTCTCGCACGTGATGGCCGCCAAGGCCGTCGCGCTGGCCGAGGCGCGCCAGCCCGCGTTCCGCGATTACGCGCAGGCCGTCGCCGACAACGCCAAGGCGCTGGCCGACGGGTTCCTCACCCGCGGCGCCCGCCTGGTCACCGGTGGCACCGACAACCACCTGGTGCTGCTGGACGTCACGTCGTTCGGGCTGACCGGCAGGCAGGCCGAATCGGCGCTGCTGGACGCCGGCATCGTCACCAACCGCAACTCCATCCCGGCCGACCCCAACGGCGCCTGGTACACCAGCGGTATCCGGTTCGGCACCCCGGCGCTGACCACCCGCGGCTTCGACGCCACCGAGTTCGACCGAGTGGCCGATCTGGTGGTCGAGGTGCTGAAGAACACCCAGCCCGAAGGGACGTCGAAGGCCAAGTACAAGCTCGCCGACGGTGTCGCGGACCGCGTGCACGCCGCCTCGGCGGAGATCCTGGCGGCCAACCCGCTTTACCCGGGTCTGACGCTGTAAACACGCCGTGCGGCGGATTTTAAGAAACGTGTAAACGCGGGTTACAGTTACTTTTATGGCTGAGAAACCCGTTGCCAACGCGCTGATCCTTGAGCTCGAGCCGGTCGTGGCGGAGAACCTGTCGCGGCACCTCGCCTCCGAGGAGCCCTGGTACGGACACGACTACGTGCCGTTCGACCAGGGTGAGAACTTCGCTTTCCTGGGCGGTACGGACTGGGATCCGTCGCAGGTGACGCTGCCCAAGCCGATCACCGACGCGTGCGAGATCCTGCTGATCACCAAGGACAACCTGGCCGCGCATCACCGCGAGATCGTCGAACACTTCCTCCTCGAGGAGAAGTGGGGCCGCTGGATCGGGCGCTGGACGGCCGAGGAGCATCTGCACGCCATCGTGCTGCGCAACTACCTGGTGGTCGCCCGCGAGGTCGACCCGACCGCCAACGAGGACGTCCGCGTCGAGCACGTGATGAAGGGCTACCGTGCCGACCGTCTGACCCAGATCGAGACCCTGGTGCACATGGCGTTCTTCGAGCGCTCGCACGCCGTGTTCAGCCGCAACCTGCAGGCACAGGTCGAGGAGCCGACGCTGGCCGGCCTGATCGGCCGGATCGCCGCCGATGAGGAACGCCATGAGGAGTTCTTCGCCAACCTCGTCGCGCACTGCCTGGCCGGCGACACCCGCGCCGAGACCGTGACGGCCATCGCCGACCGTACCGCGGCCCTCGATGTCGTCGGTGGCGATATCGAGGCCTATGCCGACAAGCGCGCCGCCGTCGCCGAGGCCGGCATCTTCGACGAAGCCGCCCGACGTGCGGTGATCGCCGACCGGATTGCCGCGTGGGGCGTCGCCGAGGAACCAGAGTTAAAAGAGTTCACCGGCGCGTAACCTGTTGCGCCGGTTGGTCCGGCGCGCCTGGCGGGCGCACCTCGCGAAGCGGGAGTAGCGTCAAAACCGATGGCTAGCGAATTGCTTTGCTGTCCGGGCGGTACCGATCTTTTAGCGAGAACGGGACCGGCCCCGGTCCTCGGTACCGCGGTGCCCGCCGAATTGCTTCCGCGGGGCCGCGGAGGTCTAGGAGCGCCTCGTGACCGATTCGCCGATCCGGACCTACGTGCTCGACACCTCCGTGCTGCTGTCCGATCCCTGGGCATGCACACGGTTCGCCGAGCATGAGGTGGTTGTCCCTCTCGTGGTTATCAGCGAGTTGGAGGCCAAACGGCACCATCACGAACTTGGCTGGTTCGCCCGCCAGGCTCTACGTCTGTTCGACGATCTGCGATTGGAACACGGGCGCCTCGATCAGCCCATTCCCGTCGGTAAACACGGCGGTGTGCTGCACATCGAGCTCAACCACAGCGATCCGACGGTACTACCGGTCGGCTTCCGTACCGATACCAACGATGCGCGCATTCTGACCTGTGCGGCCAACCTGGCCGCCGAGGGCAAACTCGTCACGCTGGTGAGCAAGGACATCCCGCTGCGTGTCAAGGCGGGCGCGGTCGGCCTGACCGCCGACGAGTACCACGCCCAAGATGTGGTGACCTCGGGCTGGACCGGTATGAGTGAGCTCGATGCGACGGCCGAGGAGATCGACACCCTGTTCGCCGAGGGTGATCTCGATCTGGCGGCAGCGCGGGATCTGCCCTGCCACACCGGTGTTCGGCTGCTCGGCGGCGGCTCCTCGGCGTTGGGCCGGGTCAACGCGGACAAACGGGTGCAACTGGTGCGAGGTGATCGCGAAGTGTTCGGCCTCCGGGGAAGGTCAGCCGAACAACGCGTCGCCCTCGATCTGCTGCAGGACGAGTCCGTCGGCATCGTCTCCCTCGGTGGCAAGGCCGGCACCGGCAAGTCCGCGCTGGCGCTGTGCGCCGGTCTGGAGGCGGTGCTCGAACGCCGCACCCAGCGCAAGGTCGTCGTATTCCGGCCGCTCTACGCCGTCGGTGGCCAGGACCTCGGGTACCTGCCCGGCAGTGAGAGCGAGAAGATGGGCCCGTGGGCGCAGGCCGTCTTCGACACCCTGGAGGGCCTGGCCAGCCCGGCGGTGCTCGAAGAGGTGCTCTCCCGCGGGATGCTGGAAGTGTTGCCGCTCACGCACATTCGCGGACGGTCACTGCACGATTCGTTCGTCATCGTCGATGAGGCGCAGTCGCTGGAACGCAATGTGCTGCTGACGGTGTTGTCCCGGCTGGGTTCGGGTTCGCGGGTGGTGCTCACCCACGATGTCGCGCAGCGGGACAACCTGCGGGTCGGCAGGCATGACGGTGTCGCCGCGGTGATCGAGAAGTTGAAGGGGCACCCGCTGTTCGCGCACATCACTCTGATGCGCAGCGAGCGGTCCCCGATCGCGGCGCTGGTCACCGAGATGCTGGAGGAGATCACCCCCGACGCCCTGCCCTGAGCGTGATTTGAGGAGCCGCAGCCGTACTCCTTACGGCTGCGGCTCCACAAATCGCAGGCCCGGGAGGTTTGTCACCACCCGTCGCGGGATATCCGGAGGGGGCAGTGCGCGGCGCGGACTGCCCGACAACGGTGGGAGTGACGATTTCATGACGAGCCTGGTGGACCAATACGTGGGGGCGACCGCCTACGACGTGGCGGGCGACAAGATCGGCAAGATCCACAAGCTGTTCGTCGATGGGCAGTCCCGCGAGCCGAAATGGGCCGAGGTCCACACGGGATTCCTCGGCCGGGCGCAGTCGATGGTCCCGCTGACCGGGTCACGGCAGGAGGGCCGCGCCGTCACCCTGACCGTCACCAAAGAGGCAGTCCAGGAGTCACCGGACTGTGAGGCCGGTGAGGGCATCACCGTGGAGGACGCCGAGCGACTGTCTCGGCACTACCGTCTCGATGAACCGCAGCCGGAAGCGCCCGAACCGCCCGCGAACCATTCGGCCATTCTCGCGATCGCCTCGGCGGCGGCCGGTATCGGCGGTACTGCGGTCAACACCGCCGCGTGGAGCCCACCGGAACCCGCGGAGAACCAGCACCCGGACGTGCCGGAGCCGACCGAGGATGACTCGCTAGGTGCCGGCCAGGCGTGACCCGGGCGCGAAGCCCTCGGTGATCACCCGGCGGTGCGCGAACAGCCAGCCGTCGGGACCTGGCACCGCGATATCGCGGTAGGTGCCCCAGTGGTCCAGTCCGCGGGTGCCGATGAACTGGAAGCACGCGTACGTCTTCGCGGTGCCGTCTCCGAGTGGCTCGACGTAGATCGAGCTCAGGTGGTGGCGGGCCGGCAGGAAGTCGGCATCGGTGAACCGTGTCGCGGTATCGCGGAACATGCCGAGGATCGCCTCGGGGCCCACCCATCGCTGATCGCCGATCTCCAGCACACCGTCGGGGGCGAACAGCCGTGTCAGCCGCTCGACCTTTCCGGTGTCGGCCAGATACTGGTAGTCGGCCATCAGATGGCTGACGCCGACGCGCAGCTTCAGTTCGTCATCGGTCACGGGCAACCCTCCACGCCCCCGACCCGGTCGCCGAAATGACCGAAGACGATGCCGCCGAGCGGACGGGCGACGAAACCCACGCCGAAGGTGGCGAATGACAGCAGCACACCGGTGGCCGGCGATGCGCTGGGGAAGAACAGTTTCGGGAAGACCAGCGCGGCGGCGGTGCCGCAGATCAGGAAGTCGTAGAACTCGACCGTCGTGCCGACGAAACTGGCCACTGCGGCCCGGCGGGGCGTCATCGCACCATCCTCACCGATAAGACGGCAATGGCCGCCAGAACCGGAGTCTTGGCGGCCACAACCTGTGGATGTGCGTTAATCGCCCGGCTTGACCTTCGCCATCGCCAGCACGTCGAGGCGCTTGTCGAGTTCGGCCTCGGAGAGCTTGTCACCGATCAGGCCGCGGTCGATCACCGTCTGACGAATGGTCTTGCGCTCCTTGAGTGCTTCCTTGGCGACCTTGGCGGCCTCCTCGTAGCCGATCGCCGAGTTCAGCGGCGTGACGATCGACGGTGACGACTCGGCCAGCTCGCGCAGGTGCGCCTCGTTGGCCACGAGTCCGTCGATACATTTGGCCGCGAACAACTTCGAGACGTTGGCCAGCAGGGTGAACGACTCCAGCACATTGCGCGCCATCATCGGGATGTAGACGTTCAGCTCGAAGGCACCGGACAGGCCGCCGACGGTGACGGCGGCGTCGTTGCCGATGACCTGGGCGGCCACCTGGGTGACCGCTTCGGGCAGCACCGGGTTCACCTTGCCCGGCATGATCGAGCTGCCCGGCTGCAGATCCGGCAACTGAAGTTCGCCGAGACCGGTCAGCGGGCCGGAGCCCATCCAGCGCACATCGTTGGCGATCTTGGTCAGCGACACCGCGATGGTCTTCAGGGCGCCGGAGGCCTCGACGAGTCCGTCGCGGGCAGCCTGAGCCTCGAAAGAGTCAGCGGCGGTGCGCAGTTCGGCCAGTCCGGTCTGATCAACCAGCACGTCGACGACCTTGGCGCCGAAACCGTCCGGGGCGTTGAGGCCGGTGCCGACGGCGGTGCCGCCGATGGCCAGCTCGCCCAGGCGCGGCAGGGTCGCCTTCACGCGCTCGATACCGGCCTCGATCTGGCGGGCGTAGCCGCCGAACTCCTGGCCCAGGGTGACCGGGACGGCGTCCATCAGGTGGGTGCGGCCGGACTTGACCGTGGTCTTCCACTGCCGCGCCTTGACGGTCAGCGACTCGTGCAGGATCTCCAGCGCCGGGATCAGGTGGCGCACAGCGGCTTCCGTCGCCGCGATATGCGTGGCGGTGGGGAAGGTGTCATTGGAGCTCTGCGACATGTTGACATCGTCGTTGGGGTGGATCGTCACACCGTTGGCCGCCGCGATGGACGCGATGACCTCATTGGCGTTCATGTTGGAGCTGGTGCCCGACCCGGTCTGGAAGACGTCGATGGGGAACTGGTCATCATGCAGGCCGTCGGCGATCTCGCCGGCCGCGGCGATGATGGCGTCGGCCTTCTCGGCCGCGAGCAGGCCCAGGTCCTTGTTCACCTGGGCGCAGGCGCCCTTGAGCAGTCCCATCGCGCGGATCTGGGTGCGCTCGAGCGGGCGGAACGAGATCGGGAAGTTCTCCACCGCGCGCTGGGTCTGGGCCCGCCACAGGGCCTTGGCCGGAACCCGGACCTCACCCATGGTGTCGTGCTCGATCCGGTACTCAGGCTCGCCGGCTTTTTTCTCGCCGGCTTTTTTCTCGACAGCACTGTCGGTCATTCGCGTCCTTTTTCTTGGGTCGGGAAGTGTCAGGGGAGGGGATGCGCTGCGGTCGAATCCCCGGTGAAATCCACCGAGGAGTATTCGTTGAGCTTCGCCAGCCGGTGGTAGGCCTCGATCATCCGGACGGTGCCGGATTTGGACCGCATCACGATCGACTGGGTGGTCGCGCCGCCGCCGGAGTACTGGACGCCCTTGAGCAGGTCGCCGTCGGTGACACCGGTGGCCGAGAAGAACACGTTCTCGCCGGAGACCAGATCCTCGGTGTGCAGCACCCGGTCCAGGTCGTAGCCGCGGTCCAGTGCCTTCTGCTTCTCGTCATCGTCGGTGGGCGCCAGCACGGCCTGGATGGCGCCGCCCATGCAGCGGATCGCGGCGGCGGCGATGATGCCCTCGGGGGTGCCGCCGATACCGGCGAGCATGTCGGTGCCCGACCCGGGGCGGCAGGCGGCGATGGCGCCTGCGACGTCACCATCGGAGATCAGCCGGATGCGCGCCCCGGCCGCGCGCACGTCGGCGATCAGCTGGGCGTGCCGCGGCCGGTCCAGGATGCAGACGGTGAGGTCGGCGACGCTGGACTTCTTGACCTTGGCGACCCGCTTGATGTTCTCCGCGATCGGGGCGGTGATGTCGAGGACATCGGCGGCGTCCGGACCGACGGCGATCTTCTGCATGTAGTACACCGCCGACGGGTCGAACATGGCGCCGCGCTCGGCGACCGCGAGCACCGAGATCGCATTGGGCATGCCCTTGCTCATCAGGGTGGTGCCGTCGACGGGGTCGACCGCGAAATCGCAGTCCGGACCGTCGCCGTTGCCGACCTCTTCGCCGTTGTAGAGCATCGGGGCGTTGTCCTTCTCGCCCTCACCGATGACCACGACGCCGCGCATCGACACGGAGTTCACCAGCTCGCGCATGGCGTCGACGGCGGCCCCGTCGCCGCCCTCCTTGTCACCGCGGCCGACCCAACGGCCGGCGGCCATGGCTCCTGCCTCGGTGACACGGACGAGCTCGAGGGCGAGGTTGCGGTCTGGGGCTTCCCGGCGCGAAGGCGTCATGGGCAGATTGTCCCATTAGCGGATCGACGTTTGGGTGCTGGGATACTGGTTGTCATGAGCACCCCGGAACCGGACCCCGACGCACCGGTCATGGTGCCGGTTCCCCGCCCCCCCAAGGACCGGCTTCTGCAGGACGGCCGCGACATGTTCTGGTCGATGGCGCCGCTCATTCTGATCTGCGTGGTGCTCGCCGGCGTGCTGGGCATGTGCTCGTTCCAGCCGAGCGGTCCCGGTCAGGGTGAGATTCCGCAGTTCGACGCCCCCGCGGCGCTGAAATCCGACGCCGAGGTGCTGAAGATTCCGATCAGGCTGCCGGAGCTGCCCGAAGGGTGGCAGCCCAATTCGGGTACCCGGGGCGGTATCGACGGCGGGCGCACCGATCCGGCGACGGACCAGCCGACCAGAGCGCTGACCTCCCGGGTCGGCTATATCGCCCCCAGCAAGATGTACCTGAGCCTGACGCAGAGCAACGCCGACGAGGCCAGGCTGGTCGGTTTCCTCGATCCCGAGGCGGTGCCCACCGGTGCGCAGGACGTCGACGGGGTCACCTGGGTGGTCTACGAGCCGGGTGAGGGTGAGCCGATCTGGACGACGCGGCTGCCGGGCCCGGCGCAGCTCGCGATCACCGGAGCCGGATCCGCCGACGATTTCCGGACGCTGGCCAAGGCCGTGCAGACCCAGACGCCGCTACCCGCTTAGTCGCTCTTGTCGACATTGTTTTTTTCGACGTCCCTCTCGTCGACCGCCGGCGCGGTGGGGGTCGGAACCGGCGACGGGCTGTGGCGACGGGCACGGGCCCGGGCGATGAGTTGTCTCAGCCGGCTGGGTTCATCGGGTTCGTCCTCAAGGGCTTCGGTGCCCATCTCCATCGGGACCCCTTTGTAGACCCACAGATACACGCTGATGGTGGTGACGATGACGATCATCACGACCGGGCCGATGACGATGCCGAGGAATCCGAACATGGTGATGCCGGCGAAGACCGACAGCAACATGAGCGCGGAGTCGAGCTTGGCCTCCTTGGGCACCAGGATCGGGCGCAGCACATTGTCGATGTTGGTCACCACGATCAGGTGAAAGACGATGACGAAGACGCCACCGACGACATTGCCGAACAGCGCCAGTCCGATACCGAACGGGATCGTCACGATGCCGCCGCCGAGCGGGATCACCGACAGCGCCGACAACAGGATCGCGAAGATGAAGAACCCGTCGTGGAACCCGGCGATGTAGATCGAGATGGCCCCCGCGATGCCCTGGGCGAGCGCGATGACGAACTGACCGCGGACGGTGCCGCGCACCATGGCCGCCATCTTGGCCAGGTACAGGTCGGTGGCCTCCTCGCCGAGCGGGTTCAGCCGCCGGATCAGCAGTCGCAGATCGTCGCCGTTGACCAGCATCGAGATGAAGACGTACAGGAAGATGATCGCGGCCGTCAGCCCACCGAACAGTCCGCCGGCGGCGCCCTGCAGGAAGGTCAGGCCCCATTCACCGGCCCGCTGGGCGAAGGTCACCACCCAGTGCTGAAGTTGCTCCGGGGTGATGTCGGTGCTCTTCAGGAACGGCACGCGGTCGAGTAATTCGTTGACCACGCGCAGCGTGCGGTCGCCGAGTGTGCTGAGGTCGGTCCTGCTGATCCAGTCGGCGACGTTGCGCACCATGGTGGTGATCTGCACGACGCCGATGGCCACCGCGCCACTGATCGGGATGATCACGATGGCCAGCGCCGCGAACAGCGTCAGGGTGGCCGCCAGCCCGGCGTTGAGCCGCTTACGCAGGCGCTCGTAGAGGGGGTCGAACAGGTAGGCCACCACGGCCGCGACCACGATCAGGATGAAGAAGCCACGCAGGAAGTAGGCGCCGAAGAGCAGTGCGATGACGGTGGCGATCGCCAGTGCCCGCTTCTGGCTGAGGGTGAACTCAGTTTTCACGGGTCTATTGGACAGGTTCGGTCACTGTTGCGCGAGCTTCATGATGTGTCCGAGCAGATC
>JBPPMV010000162.1:0-14017 GCA_051306235.1 Mycobacterium sp.
ATCGTCGTGTACGCGTCGTGAATGCCCTGCGACCCGACGATCAGTCCGTACGTGGGGAAGTCGGGGCCCTTGACGCGCTCGGTGACCGCGGTGAGCGTGGTCTCCTCATCGGCCTCGTAGTTGTCCAGGCACCAGAAGACGGCTTCGGCGAGCTCGCGCAGGTTGTGCGGCGGCATGTTGGTGGCCATGCCGACCGCGATACCGCCGGAGCCGTTGGCCAGCAGGTTCGGGAACCTACTGGGAAGCACCGTCGGCTCTTGCACCCGACCGTCATAGTTGGGGATGAAATCGACTGTCTCCTCGTCGATTTCGCGCAGCATCTCCATCGCCAGGGGGGTCAGCCGGGCCTCGGTGTACCGCATGGCGGCCGGCGGGTCGTTGCCCGGTGAGCCGAAGTTGCCCTGCCCGTCGACAAGTGGGTACCGCAGCGACCAGGGCTGCGCCATCCGGACCAGGGTGTCGTAGATCGACGAGTCGCCGTGCGGGTGGTAGTTACCCATCGTCTCGGCGACCGAACGCGCGGATTTCGCATGCCCGCGGTCGGGTCGGAAACCCGAGTCGTACATCGCGTAGAGCACGCGGCGGTGGACGGGCTTGAGCCCATCGCGTACCTCGGGGAGTGCGCGTCCGACGATAACGCTCATCGCGTAATCGATGTAGCTGCGCTGCATCTCCTGCTGGATGTCGACCGGTTCGATGCGGTCGGTGGTCACGCCGTCGTCGCCGCCGCCGGGCGGCAGGGTGGTGTCTGTCATGAGTTCCTCGCTCGTCTATGAGCAGCTGAGTAGTGAGTTCGGGGATCAAACATCAAGGAAGCGCACGTCTCTGGCGTTCCGGGTGATGAAACTGCGGCGGGCCTCGACATCTTCGCCCATCAGGATCGAGAACAGCTCATCGGCCGACGCGGCATCGTCGAGGGTGATGCGCCGCAACACGCGCGCGCTGGGATCCATTGTGGTCTCCCACAATTCCTTGGCATCCATCTCACCCAGACCCTTGTAGCGCTGGATGCCGTCTTCGGTGTTGATCCTGCGGCCGGCGGCCTTGCCTGCCTCGAGCAGTCCGTCGCGCTCGCGGTCGGAGTAGGCGAACTCGGGTTCGCTGCGCTGCCACTTCAACTTGTACAGCGGCGGCTGTGCGAGGAAGACGTGCCCATTCTCGATGAGCGGCTTCATGAATCGGAACAGCAGCGTCAGCAACAGGGTGGAGATGTGCTGGCCGTCGACGTCGGCGTCCGCCATCAGGACGATCTTGTGATACCGCAGTTTCTCGATGTCGAATTCGTCGTGGATACCGGTGCCGAGTGCGGTGATGATCGCCTGGACTTCGGTGTTCTTCAGGACGCGGTCGATGCGCGCCTTCTCGACGTTGATGATCTTGCCCCGCAACGGCAGGATCGCCTGATACATCGAGTCGCGGCCGCTCTTGGCCGAGCCGCCGGCCGAGTCACCCTCCACCACATACACTTCCGACAACCTGGGGTCGGTAGACCGGCAGTCCGCGAGCTTGCCGGGGAGCCCGCCGATATCGGTTGCGCTCTTGCGGCGCACCAGTTCCCGTGCCTTACGAGCGGCCATCCGGGCCTGCGCCGACGAAACCGCTTTGTTGACAACGGTCTTCGCTTCCGCAGGATTCGCCTCGAACCAGTGCTGCAGCTGCTCGTTGCAGATCTTCTGCACGAATGACTTGACCTCGGTATTGCCGAGCTTCGTCTTGGTCTGGCCCTCGAACTGCGGCTCGGCCACCTTCACCGAGATGACCGCGGCCAGGCCCTCGCGGATATCGTCGCCGGTGAGATTGGCGTCCTTCTCCTTGAGCAGCTTCTTGTCCTTGGCGTACTTGTTGACCACCGTGGTCAGCGCGCTGCGGAATCCCTCTTCGTGGGTGCCGCCCTCATGGGTGTTGATGGTGTTCGCGAAGGTGTGCACGGACTCGGAGTAGCCGGCGTTCCACTGCATCGCGATCTCGATCTCGTGGCCCGGCCCCTTCCCGTCGAAGGCGATGATGCTCTGCTGAATCGGGGTCTTGGTGCGGTTGATGTGCTTGACGTAGTCGACGAGACCGTCGGGGTAGTGGAAGGTGCGGTGCTTGACCTTGTGGGGGCCCTTCGCCTCCGCCTCCACCTCGCCGGCGGACTTCGGCGCCGCCGCGGTATCGCTGACGACCTCTTCGGTCACCTCGTCGGCCGCTACGCGCTCGTCGACCAGATCGATGGTCAGACCCTTGTTGAGGAAGGCCATCTCCTGCAGGCGGCGCGCGACCGTCTCGAAGTCGTAGACCGTCGTTTCGAAGATCTCCGGGTCCGCCCAGAATCGGATCGTGGTGCCCGTCTTCTTCGATTCGCCACCCTGCTTCAACTCGCCGGGCACCGAACGGTCGTAGTACTGGAACCACTCGGAGCCGTCTCGCAGGACGGTGGCCTCCAGGCGGGTCGACAGCGCGTTGACGACGGAGACACCGACCCCGTGCAGACCACCACTGACGGTGTAGCCGCTGTCCTCGCCACCGAACTTGCCACCTGCGTGCAACTGCGTCATGACGACATCGATGGTCGGAACGCCCGTGGCGTGCATGGCGACGGGAATGCCGCGGCCGTCATCGGTGACCTGGACGCTGCCGTCTCCGAGGATCTTGACGTCGACTTTCGTCGCGTAGCCGGCCATGGCCTCGTCGATGGCGTTGTCGACGACCTCCCAGACCAGGTGGTGCAGACCTCGCTCGCCGGTCGACCCGATGTACATGCCCGGGCGTTTCCGAACCGCTTCCAGTCCCTCGAGAATGGTGATCGACTCAGCGCCGTATTCTTTAGAAGCGCTCTTCTTCGGGGCAGCCACGTTGGACGCGTCTCCTTGGGGTTAGCGGGAGGCGGTTCCATCACCGCCTGCAAAGCTCCCAACAGTCTACCGTTACCCACCGTCAGGACCGACGCTGCGGCGGCGTTTCTGCGTACCTAACTGCGCCGTGCGCGGAATTTTCGAACTACCCGAGCGTGCGGACGCCCCAGCGCCTCGAATTCCGGCGTCCCGGGGATCTCAGCGCAGCGTTATCCGTAGGTATCGCGCGGACCCCGACCAGGCACGCTGCGGTTGCCCTTGCGCCAGGACGGCGCCGTCGGTCCTTGGATCTTCATGGTGGTGACGACACCGTCGCCGACCGCGGCAGCGATCTTGGCGAGCAACTGGGCCTGGACCATGCGCAACTGGGTCGCCCACGCCGTCGATTCCGCGGAAACCGTCAGCACTCCGTCTTTCAGACTGGTCGGCACGGCATGATCGGCGATCTGATCCCCGACGACCGTCGTCCACTGACCGAGTACCGCACCTTCGGCCACCTGTTTGGACCACCCACGCGAACGCGCCAGATCGCGGGTGGCGGCGCTGAATGACTGTGGATCGCGGGCATCGGGCCCAGGACCGGACCATCTCCGGCGTTTACCGACCGTTGCCGGACGCTGGGCCGGTGCGGACCGGCCACGGCCGACATCCTTACCCTGGCTACGCGCCGCACCGCGAGCTTCCTCCAATGCGCGCCGCACCATATCCATACCGGGCAGATTCTCGAGGTGCTCGGGTGGACCATCGGTCTCACTCATGCACGAACCTCCGAAATCCGTCCACCGTCATCATCGCGCATGGTGACCGCTATCCGGCGCACATCCCAGTCCAGCGGCAGATCCTCCGGGACCGCCGCGGTCACCAGGACCTGTTCCGCGGAGGCCGCGACACCTGCGAGTGCCTTGCGCCGCGCGCTGTCCAGTTCGGCGAAGACATCGTCGAGCAGCAGCACCGGGTCCGATCCGTCGGTACGCAGCAATTCATAGGAGGCCAATCTCAAACCCAGTGCCATCGACCAGGATTCACCGTGACTGGCGAATCCTTTGGCGGGCTGTTCGCCGAGCCGGAGTTCCAGGTCGTCGCGGTGCGGACCTACCAGACACACACCACGCTCGAGTTCCGCGGACCGTTTACGTGCCAGCTCCTCGAGCAACGCCGCCTCGAACACTGCCGGATCGACGGTTCCCGCGGAAGCCTCGGCTTCCACCGACTCGACCGAACTCCGGTAGGTGATAGCGGCCGGCCTGGAGGCAGGGGCCAGTAACTGATAGGCCTTCTCGACTTCCGGGGCGAGCTGGTTGACAAGGTCGACTCGTGCCGAGATGAGTTGTGCGCCATGGGCTGCCAGGTGACCGTCCCATGATTCCAGGGTATCCAGCATCGAGGTGTCGCCCCGGTGACGGGCAGGTCCGGCGGATTTCAGCAGTGCTGTCCGCTGCCGGACCACCTTGTCATAGTCGGCGCGCACCCCACCGATACGGGGTCGACGGGTGGTCGCGACCTCATCGAGATATCGCCGGCGTTCGGCAGGATCGCCACGGACCAGCGCCAGATCCTCCGGGGCGAACAACACCGCGCGTAAGACCCCGAGGACCTCTCGAGGGCTTCGGACCGGTGACCGGTTCAGCCGGGCCTTGTTCGCGCGGCCGGTGGTGATCTCCAGGTCCACCGCGAGCTCGCGACCTTCGTTGACGATCACCGTCGAGACCACCGCACGTTCTGCGCCCGTCCGGATCAACGGGGCGTCCGAGGCCACCCGGTGTGAGCCCAGAGTCGCCGAATACCAGAGCGCTTCAACGAGATTCGTCTTACCGTACCCATTGGGTGCGACGAAGACCGTCTGTCCCGGCTCGAGCTCAAGCTCGACCCGCTGCCAGGACCGGAAGTCGGTCAAACCCAGATGACGTACGTACAAAACTGCTTCCCCGAAGTAGCCGGCCGGCGGTCAGCCGGATTCTGAAATCCGCTTCACCGCGTGCCCGCCGAACTGGTTGCGCAGCGCGGCAACTGCCTTCATGGTCGGCGAATCGTCTTGACGGGAAAGGAATCTGGCGAACAGTGAGGCGGCGATACCTGGGACCGGGACCCGCAGCCGAATGGCTTCCTCCACCGTCCAGCGACCTTCCCCGGAATCCTCGGTGTACCCGGTGAGATTGTCCAGACCGGGATCTTCCTTGAGCGCCTTGGCCAACAACTGTTGCAACCAGGACCGCACCACCGTGCCATTCGTCCATGCCTGGTACACCGCCGCAGGATCCTTCACCAGATCCTCGGCGGCCAGCAGTTCGTACCCTTCGGCATATGCCGTCATCAGCGCGTACTCGATGCCGTTGTGCACCATCTTGGTGAAATGTCCGGCACCGACCGGTCCGGCGTGCACGAAACCGTCGGCCTGTTCACCACCGGGGCGCAACACGTCGAAGATCGGCATCGCACGGGCGATGTCCTCATCGCTGCCGCCGACCATCAGGCCGTAACCTTCGGTCAGACCCCAGATACCGCCCGAAACACCCGCGTCGATGAACGAAACACCCTTGTCGCCCAACAACTTTGCATGCGGTCCATCTTCGGTGTAACGGGAGTTGCCGCCGTCGATGACAAGATCGCCCGGCTCGAGCACCTCGGCCAGCGCAGCGATCGTCGTCTTGGTGACCTCACCGGAAGGCACCATCACCCACACCGTGCGGGGTGTCGCCAACTCCTCGGCCAGCGCCTGCAGCGTCGGAACATCCGTGACCTCCGGGCGTGGGTCGTAACCCACCACCTCGTGGCCCCCTGCACGCAGACGCTCCCGCATGTTGAAGCCCATTTTTCCGAGCCCGATCAAACCGAGTTGCATGGCCGTGCATCCCTCCGTGGCGGTGAGCCGGTCAGCCCGGTAGCCGCACCGGCATCAACAGATAGACATAGTCCGTCTGCCCGGCGGGAAAAGGTCCCGACGAACTGACGTCACCATCATTGTCACCTGCCGGGCGCAACACCGCGGGCCGGCTCGGTGTCGTGAAGCCGAACGTCACACGTTCGGAACGCAGCGAACCCAGACCGTCGGTCAGATAGGTCGGATTGAACGCAATGGTCAGCGGTTCGCCGGAGAAATCGACCTGAAGGTCTTCTTCGGCGCGGCCCACATCGTCGGCGCCTGCGGACAGCCGCACACCGTCCTCGGTGAACTCCATCCGGACCTGCGCACCTCGATCGGCCACCAGCGCGACACGTTTGATGGCTTCGGTCAATTCGGCGACGCCGACCGTGGCCACCGCGGTGTGCTCGGTCGGTAGCAGCTGACGGAACTTGGGGAACTCCGCGTCGAGCAGCCGAGTTGTCGTGCGCTTGCCGTTGCTGCGGATCCCGAGCAGACCCTCTTTGCCCACGGCCGCGCCGGCGCCCAGCGCCAGATGAACTTCGGTGCCGTCGGTTCCGGTCTTCGCGGCCTCCGACAGCGTCTTGGCCGGAACCAGCACCGCGGCCTCGACACCGGCAGAATCCGTCGACCAGGTGAGCTCGCGAACGGCGAGCCGGAACCGGTCGGTGGCGGCCAAAACAACCTTGTCACCGGAAATCTCGACGCGGATGCCGGTCAGCATCGGCAGCGTGTCATCGCGACCGGCCGCGACGGCGACCTGGCCGATGGCCTCACCGAACAGATCGGCCGAGACCACACCGGTCTCATCGGGCAACGCCGGCAGCGACGGGTAATCCTCGACGGCCATCGTGGGCAGCGAGAAGCGGGCGCTACCGCAGCTCAGCGAGACCCTGGTGCCTTCGACGCTGACGTCGACCGGTTTGGCCGGCAACGAGCGGGTGATATCCGACAGGAGTCGACCGGAAACCAAAACGCTTCCCGGAGAAGCGATTTCGGCCGCAACCCGGACTTCGGCGGAAGTCTCGTAGTCGTATCCGGAGATCGTCAGACCGTCATCGGAGCCGGTCAGCAGCACACCGGCGAGCACCGGGACGGTCGGCCTGCTGGGCAGACTGCGCGCCACCCACGCCACCGCATCGGCAAAATCCTCGCGTACCAGACGGAACTTCAAATCGGTGAGACCAACATTCGTCGTCACCACGTCCATAACGTCCCTTCGATCTACCGCGTCGACCAGCATCAAGCAGCGGATTCCCCGTGTCACTCCGAGCCTAGTCGCGAACTGGTCAACGACCGCACCGGCGTATCGAATCACCACCGTAGAGCGTTCGGCCCGAACTTGAAAGCTATTCGGTCGGTGAGCGTGCGGGGTCGGATCACCGAGAATCCGTGCGGTTCGAGCTCTGTCCCCAACAGCCTGCTTTTAGAAGATGAACCTTCTAGAGATACAAGCAGTAGTAATAGGTCCTGTGGAATCTGTGGATGGAGGCTGTTCCGTGCAGGTGGCGGGCGTTACCGGGGTGTGCGCATGTTGTGGAGCAATTGCGGGCGAACCGGTCCTGTCTGTGGATAACACCGGGTGTGTGGAGTGCCCACCGGGTTGACGACAGGTTTCGCGCAGGTTGTGCACAGTAGTTTCCACACCGATTTTGTGTGACGAGTGGTGCGAACGGGGCACAAGTTTTTTGCAGATTTCTGCCGTCGGTACGGCAGGGGAGTGGCGTCAGCGCTTGGAGCGCTGACGAATCCGGGTGGTGAGTTCCTTGACGTGATCGAAGATCTCACGGCGCTCGGCCATACCGTCACGGATCTTGCGCTCGGCGTACATGACCGTGGTGTGGTCCCGTCCGAATGCCTCACCGATACGGGGCAGCGACAGGTCGGTGAGCTCACGGCACAGGTACATGGCGATCTGGCGGGACTGTGCCAGGGCGCGGGTCTTACCCGGCCCACGGAGCTCCTCGATGGAGGTCTCGAAGTACTCGGCCGTGGCGGCCATGATGGTCGCCGTGCTGATCTGCATGGTGCTGGCGTCAGAGATGAGGTCGCGCAGCACGATTTCGGCGAGCGATTTGTCGATGGTGGTCTTGCTCAGCGAGGCGAAAGCCGTGACCCGGATGAGGGCGCCCTCGAGTTCACGGATATTGCGTTCGATCCGGCTGGCGATGAGCTCGAGCACATCGTCGGGCACGTCGAGGCGATCCATCTGGGCCTTCTTGCGCAGGATCGCGATCCGCGTTTCCAGCTCCGGAGGCTGAACATCGGTGATGAGGCCCCACTCGAAGCGGGTACGCAACCGGTCCTCGAGGGTGGCCAGCTGTTTGGGCGAGCGGTCCGAGGAGATGACGATCTGCTTGTTCGCGTTGTGCAGTGTGTTGAAGGTGTGGAAGAACTCCTCCTGGATGCCGTCCTTGCCCTCGATGAACTGGATGTCATCGACGAGCAGGATGTCGACATCGCGGTAACTGCGCTTGAAGGACGCCTTGCGGTCATCGCGGAGCGAGTTGATGAAGTCGTTGGTGAATTCCTCGGTGGAGACGTACTTCACCCGCATGCCGGGGAACAGCCGCTGGGCATAGTTACCCGCGGCATGCAGCAGGTGAGTCTTGCCCAGACCGGATTCACCCCAGATGAACAACGGGTTGTACGCCCGCGCGGGCGCCTCGGAGATGGCCAGTGTGGCGGCGTGGGCGAAGCGATTGGATGCGCCGATGACGAAGGTCTCGAAGGTGTAGCGCCGGTTCAGGCTGACTGTTTCTTCCGACGGCGCGGTCGGGGACCGGTTGAAGTAGGTCGGCCAACTCGCCTCGGCGCTGGCGCGTGCCTCGAGGTCCTCGTCGATTTCCTCGGTGTCGGCGGCCTGCGCTTCGGCTGTCTGGCCGGCATCGTGCGGCGCGGGCGCGGCGTCGGCGTGATCGGTGGCGTCCTCGGGACCGGGTGTCGCGATGCGAACACCGAGTTCCACCCGTTGACCGAGCTGGCGACTGAGCGCGGCCATGATCGGTTCGCGGAGGTGGCGTTCGATCTCGTTCTGGACGAACGCGGTGGGCACCGACAGCAGAGCAAAGCCCTCGGTGATGACGAGGGGTTTGACGAGCTTCAGCCAGGCACGTTGCTGGGCGGTGAGGAGCTGCTCGCGGGGCCCGCCGTTGACGGTCTCGCCGAACGGGGTTTCACCGTTGAGTTCGGAGACGACGTTGTTCCAGACCGTGACGAACGAGGAATCTGGGTCTGCAGTCAACGACGCCTACCCCCTTTATGGCTTCCTCGGGACGTTCCCCGGGGGCGACGATAACAAACTGTCCACATAGTTATCCACAGACTGTGGACAGTGGTCAGTAGCTGTCGTCGCGTTATCGATCGGCGTGGATACCGTGTCTGAGCTCTGCACAATCCCGATTGGATTGCGGGCTCGCGGCCGGTGTTGTCCTCGCTCTGGTTCCGGCGCCGTCCCATCGCGGAACGGCATTGCGAAAAGCTAACAGTTTTCTCTCGGAGTGCCAACCGTTCTGCAACATTGCCGACAGGTTCTTCCCAGGAAGGGCAGAGTGGGTGACAGGTGTGGTTTCTGTTACTCCGGTGATGCTGGATTCGTCCTGGATGAGGGCCTGTCTGGCCAGGTTTGACCCAGGCAAATCTCGTCAGTACCCTCGAGCAGTCGCCCGCACGTGGTGATACGGCTGCGACTCGGGGCTTCTTCGGAGGCCCTGGGGTACCGCGCCGGCAAGATGGATGAGCTTACCAACGGTGGCTGCGTCCTCGACTGCCATGACTGTCATGGTGGCCGAGGTTGTCGACACCAGACCGAACGAGGAGAACAGCCGTGGCCAAGGGCAAGCGGACATTTCAGCCGAACAACCGCCGCCGGGCTCGTGTGCACGGTTTCCGGCTGCGGATGCGTACACGCGCCGGACGCGCGATCGTGTCGGCCCGCCGTAGCAAGGGCCGCAGCTCCCTGACTGCGTGATTCGACGCAGGGTTCAGGGCAGTGCTTCCGGCCCGGTACCGGATGACGCGCTCTACTGATTTCGGTGTCACGGTTCGCCAAGGTGTGAGGGCTGTTCAGCCCGATCTCGTCGTGCACGCGCTGCACGACGGAATTGCTGACGGCGGTGACGGCGGGCCCAAGATCGGTCTTGTCGTCTCCAAGTCGGTGGGCAATGCGGTGCAACGCCACCACGTCTCACGACGGTTGCGTCATATCGCGTATCGAATCATCACCGAAAGCTCAGCCGATCTCGGTGCCGGTAGCCATGTGGTGATCCGAGCGCTGCCCGGCAGCCGCGATGCGCTTTCGGCACGGCTCGAGACCGAACTGCGCACCGCTCTGAAGAAGACCCGCGTACAACGGCAGGCTCGACTGTGAGCCGATGGGCCGTCAACGGTGTGGTCTTCGTGATCCAGCTGTACCGCACGATGATCTCTCCGCTTCGATTACCCACGTGCCGATTCACCCCGACGTGTAGCGAGTATGCCGTCGACGCCCTGACCGAGTTCGGTCTGTTCCGCGGCGGATGGTTGGCCGCCGTGAGATTGGCCAAATGCGGTCCATGGCACCGTGGCGGGTGGGACCCGATACCCGAGCGCGGCGACAAGACCGGCGATAAGACTTCCCTAGAAGTCGTCAGGAGCGATTCCGTTGTTTAACTGGTTCAGCCTCGACATCATTTATTACCCGGTGTCGGCCATCATGTGGGTTTGGTACAAGGCCTTCGCCTTCCTGCTGGGGCCGACGAACTTCTTCGCCTGGGCCCTGTCGGTGGTGTTCCTGGTGTTCACCCTGCGCGCGATCCTCTACAAGCCCTTCGTCAAGCAGATCCGGACGACGCGGCAGATGCAGGAACTGCAGCCGCAGATCAAGGCGCTCCAGAAGAAGTACGGCAAGGACCGCCAGCGGATGGCGCTGGAGATGCAGAAGCTGCAGAAGGAACACGGATTCAATCCGATCCTCGGCTGCCTGCCGATGCTCGCCCAGGTGCCGGTGTTCCTCGGGCTGTTCCACGTGCTGCGATCGTTCAACCGGACCGGTCACAACTTCGGTGAGCTCGGCCTGGATCTGGAACTGAACAAGGAGCTGCCCAACTACGTCTTCAGCGCCGTGGATGTGCAGCACTTCCTGCAGGCGAATCTGTTCGGTGCTCCGTTGGGCGCGACGATGATCCAGTCGGAGAGCAGCTGGCAGGCGTTCATCGGTTTCGACGTGAGTCGTGCAGCGATCATCGGCGTGGGCGTGCCGTTGATGATCCTGGCCGGTATCGCCACCTACTTCAACAGTCGCGCGTCGGTGGCCCGGCAGAGTCCGGAGGCCGCCGCCAACCCGCAGACCGCGATGATGAACAAGCTGGCGCTGTACGTGTTCCCGCTCGGTGTTGTCGTCGGCGGCCCTTTCCTGCCGCTGGCGATCATCTTGTACTGGGTGTCGAACAACGTGTGGACCTTCGCGCAGCAGCACTACGTGTTCGGCAAGATCGAGCAAGAAGAAGAAGCCAAGAAGGCCGAGGCCCTCGAAAGGCGAAACGCCAACGCGCCGGCTCCGGGCAAGAAGCCGAACAAGACCCGCAAGGTGCCGAAGGACCCGACCGCTGACGGGATCGAACCCGGGACAGCCGGCAAGTCCGCCAAGGAACTGACCGACCCCGAGATGGTCGAAGAGGCCGACTCGGGCGCCGCAGAGACTGCTGCCCCCAAGGGCAGTACCAACGATGCGTCCAGCGGGGCCCCGGGGGGCACACCGCGACCGGGCGCACGGCCCAAGAAGCGCAAGCGCTAGAAGCCAAGCCGAGAGCCGATCGACCGGGGACTGACCGGGGGCGGACGTGGCGGAGTAAGGAGAAGACGATATGACTGACGCCGAAACCACCGAGCGCACCGATACCGCGCCCGAGGGTGATGAACATGTGAACGAGGAAGTGACCGAGGACGCCGTACAGGACGGCACCGGCGAGGACGATGGCACGGAAGACGCCGAGGCCCCTGCGGAGGACCTGGAGGACCGTTTGGTCGCCGAGGGTGAGATCGCCGGTGACTATCTGGAGGAACTGCTGGACCTCCTCGACTTCGACGGCGATATCGATCTCGATGTCGAAGGCGACCGAGCGATCGTCAGCATCGACGGTGGCAGCGACCTGAACAAGTTGGTCGGCCGCAAGGGTGAGGTGCTTGATGCGCTGCAGGAGCTGACCCGGCTGGCCGTGCATCAGAAGACCGGTGAGCGCAGCCGGCTGATGCTGGACATCGCCCGGTGGCGTCGCCGTCGTCGTGACGAGCTGGCCGCGCTGGGCGACAAGATCGCCCGTCGTGTGCTGGAGTCCGGTGAGCGTGAAGAGCTGTCCCCGATGACCCCGTTCGAGCGCAAGATCGTGCACGACGCGGTCGCGGGTATCGACGGTGTACGCAGCGAGAGCGAAGGCGCGGAGCCGTCGCGCCGCGTCGTCGTCCTGCCCGTGTGAGCGGACTAGTTACACGCGTGTAGTTCACGAGCGAGAAGTTCAGGGCCGTCGGCCTGGAGCGCAAACCGGAGGATGTTTCACGTGAAACATGGCGAACTGAGTCCGGCGCCCCAGTCGGCGGCTCTTTGCTTTGGCGAGCGCTTGGCATTGGCCGAGCGCTACGGGCAGATCCTTGCCGGGGCTGGTATCGAGCGAGGATTCCTGGGCCCGTCCGAGGTGGACAAGTTGTGGGACCGGCATCTGGTGAACAGCGCCGCCATGGCCGAACTGTTGGCGTCCGGGGAGCGTGTCGCAGACATAGGCAGTGGAGCCGGGCTGCCCGGTATACCGTTGGCGGTGGCGCGCCCCGATCTGCGGGTGACGCTCATCGAGCCCCTGTTGCGCCGCAGCGAGTTCCTCCGTGAAGTGATCGACGAACTGGGTCTCGACGTCACCGTGATCCGCGGCCGCGCCGAGGATCGTGCGGTGCGGGATGAGGCCGGCGAGATGGATGCCGTGGTGTCGCGTGCGGTGGCGTCATTGGACAAGTTGTCACGGTGGAGCATTCCGTTGTTGCGATCAGGCGGGCGGATGCTTGCACTGAAGGGGGAGCGTGCCGTGGACGAGGTCGAAGAGCATCGGCGGGCACTGGGTTCGCTTGGTGCCACAGAAGTGAAAGTGGTGAGATGTGGCGTGGACTTTTTGAACCCTCCCGCAACCGTGGTCGTCGCACGGCGCGGAGCGGTGGAGACCCGCGCGTCGCGTCCCGGCAGGAGGAAGCGATGAAGGGCCGAGGGATTCGATCCGACAGCGGCCCCTCCGAAGTTTCACGTGAAACGGATGTTTCACGTGAAACGTGGACGACGGCGGCGGGCACTTGGAAGGGCGACGCTGCGGCGGATACGCCGATCGCCGCGGAGGCCGAACGTGCGACCAGGCTGCTCCACAAGCGCCACGGTGAACTCCCGCGTCCGGAGCGCCAGCGCGTCTTCACCATCGCCAACCAGAAGGGTGGCGTCGGTAAGACGACCACCGCCGTGAATGTCGCCGCGGCGCTCGCGCTCCAGGGACTCCAGGTTCTGGTGATCGATCTGGATCCGCAGGGCAATGCCAGCACCGCCCTGGGTATCGAACACCGGGAGGGCACGCCGTCCTCGTATGAGGTCCTCATCGGAGAGATCCCGTTGGAGGCCGCACTGCAGCGAAGTCCGCACAACGAGCGTCTCTACTGTGTGCCGGCGACCATCGACCTCGCCGGAGCCGAGATCGAACTCGTCAGCATGGTTGCCCGCGAGGGTCGGCTGCGCTCGGCACTCGCCGGACTGAAGCAGCACAGCTTCGATTACGTCTTCATCGACTGCCCGCCGTCGCTGGGTCTGTTGACCATCAACGCTCTTGTCGCGGCACCCGAGGTACTCATCCCGATCCAGTGCGAGTACTACGCCCTGGAGGGTGTCGGCCAGCTGATGCGCAATATCGAGATGGTGAAGTCGCATCTGAATCCCGATCTCGACGTCACGACGGTCATTCTCACCATGTACGACGGACGCACCCGGCTGGCCGATCAGGTCGCCGAGGACGTCCGGGCACACTTCGGCGAGAAGGTGTTGCGGACGGTCATCCCGCGCAGCGTCAAGGTCTCCGAGGCGCCCGGATACGGGATGACGATTCTGGACTATGACCCGGGTTCACGTGGTGCGATGAGTTACCTCGACGCGAGTCGGGAAATCGCCGAGCGGGGTCGACCCAAGGGCGGTCCACACGCATGATTGATGGCGTCGGTAACAGCAGCATCCAAACAGGGGGACCCGCAGCATCATGAACCAGGCGAAGAAGCGCAGCGGTCTGGGACGCGGCCTGGCATCGCTGATTCCCACCGGTCCCGCAGAGGG
>JBPPMV010000163.1:0-3363 GCA_051306235.1 Mycobacterium sp.
GATTTGGTGACGACATTGTCGCCGTTGAGCGCCGACAGCGGGATGGTGGTCACATCGTGGATGTCGAGGCGCGCCGCGAACTCGTGGAAGTCATCGCGGATCTTGTTGAACCGCTCCTCATCCCAGTCCACGAGGTCCATCTTGTTGACGGCCAGCACAATGTGCTGAATGCCGAGAAGCGATGCCAGGAAAGCGTGGCGGCGCGACTGCTCGAGCAGCCCGTGCCGTGCGTCGACCAGCACGATCACCAACTGCGCCGTCGAGGCACCGGTCACCATGTTGCGGGTGTACTGCACGTGCCCGGGAGTGTCGGCGATGATGAACTTGCGCTTGGATGTGGCGAAGTAGCGGTAGGCGACATCGATGGTGATGCCCTGCTCACGCTCGGCGCGCAGGCCGTCGGTCACCAAAGC
The DNA here is from genome assembly GCA_051306235.1 of Mycobacterium sp. Taxonomy (GTDB): domain Bacteria; phylum Actinomycetota; class Actinomycetes; order Mycobacteriales; family Mycobacteriaceae; genus Mycobacterium. Next base: position 414 of record JBPPMV010000163.1, read on the forward strand.
CAGGTCGGTGTAATCGTTTCCGCGTTCCTTGGAGGTCCGCTCGACGGCGGCCAGCTGATCCTCCATGACGGCCTTGGAGTCGAACAGCAGCCGTCCGATCAGCGTCGACTTACCGTCGTCGACCGAACCTGCGGTCGCGATGCGAAGAAGCGTTGCCATGTTATTTTCCCGTCGCTTCGCTAGCCCTGGACATCAGAAGTACCCCTCGCGCTTGCGATCTTCCATACCTGCTTCAGAGATTCGGTCGTCGGCGCGAGTTGCACCGCGCTCGGTGAGCCGGGACACCGCGGTCTCGGCGATCACCTCGGAAACGGTGCCTGCCGACGATTCGACGCAGCCGGTGCAGGTGACGTCGCCGACGGTGCGGAACCGCACTGTCTTCTCGATGATCGGTTCGTCACTGCGTGGCTGTAGGAACTTGTGCACCGCCAGCAGCATGCCGTCACGTTCGAACACCTGGCGCTGATGCGCGTAGTAGATGGACGGAAGTTTGATCTTCTCGGCCCCGATATAGGACCAGATGTCGAATTCGGTCCAGTTCGAGATGGGGAAGGCACGGATGTGTTCACCCTTGTGGTGCCGACCGTTGTAGAGGTTCCACAGTTCGGGCCGCTGCGCCTTCGGGTCCCACTGGCCGAACTCGTCGCGGAAGCTGAACACTCGCTCCTTGGCGCGGGCCTTCTCCTCATCGCGCCGGGCGCCGCCGAATGCGGCGTCGAACTTGTTCTCCCGGATGGCACGCAACAGCGTGAAGGTCTGCATAGGGTTGCGCGACGGGATCGTCTCGACGACACGGCCGGCGTCGATATCGTCCTGGACCTTCGCGACCACCAGGCGCACACCGGTCTGGGCGACCAGATCGTCGCGAACCTGGAGCACCTCGTCGAAGTTGTGCCCGGTATCGACGTGCATCACCGGGAACGGCAGCCTGCCCGGCGCGAACGCCTTGACGGCCAGGTGCAGCATCACGATGGAGTCCTTGCCGCCGGAGAACAGCAGCACCGGCTTCTCGAACTCGGCGGCGACCTCGCGGATGATGTGGATGGCCTCGGCCTCCAGCGCGCGCAGGTGGCTCAGCTCGTAACGGGCCGCGGCCGGGTCGAGATCGGCGGGGGCCGTCATCGCATCTCCGCAAAGTTGGTAGATATGACCAGAATTGCAATCATAGTTGGGTATTAAACCGCCGTGAAGCGGCGATGTCAACGATTCGGCTCATCCCCACCGTGCGATTCGTGCGGGATCGGTGACGGTCAGCGTGACTGATCCCGCACAAATCACTGGCGGCCGGTCACATGCTGCCCGGCCGAGCGCGACAGCCGGATGGATTCCACGAGCGTCACCGCCAGCAGTGCGCCCAGCACCAGGAACGTCAGCGAGTAGGACGCAAGCTGGCTCACCAGCAGGGCTGCCACCGCGATGCCCAGGCCGGCAGCCAGCTCCTGCACCGAGGCGTTGAGGGTGTTGGCGTGGGTGAGTTCGTCGCCGCCGACATCGGAGAACGCCAGGCTGTTGTAGGCGGTGAAACCGATGGAGCGCAGCGCGCCGCTGCAGAAGAGCACGATGCCGATCAGCCCCACCGGCATATCGGGCGTCACCAGCGCCAGCAGACCGAAGCACAGCACCGAGGCAATGCCGTTGACCAGCAGCACGGTGCGGATCCCGAATCGGCGCATCAGCGGGGTGGTGGCGGGCTTGATGGTGAGGTTGCCCGCGAACAGCACCGCGACCATCAGACCCGCCTGTAACGGTGTCCACCCGAATTCCAGCACGAACTTCAGCGGTAACAGGAACGGCACCGCGGTGATGACCATCCGGTACATCGACCCGGCGGTCACCGTGATGCGCAGGGTGCGTACCCGCAGCACCGGCAGCGATATCAGCGGCGAGGCCGTCCGCAGCAGATGCCACAACGCCAGCGCCAGCAGCGCCACCGCCCCCGCGCCGCACACACCAACCAGGAGCCAGTTCGTCCCGGCGATGCGGATGCTCTCCAGGGCGATCAACCCCGCGGCGATACCACCGCCGAGCATGAGCATGCCCGGCCAGTCCAGCTTGTGCACCGATGCGGCAGGCCCGCCACGAACCAGCTTGAGCGCCAGCACGAAACCGATGATGCCGAGCGGAATGTTGATGAGGAAGATCCACCGCCAGCTGCCCACGGTTGCGATGGCGCCGCCGAGAACCGGGGCCAGCACCGGGGCCGCGAGTGCCGGCCAGGTGAGCAGCGCGATGGCCCGCACCAGATCGCTCTTGGCGCTGTGACGCAGCACCGCCAACCGTCCGACCGGCACCATCATCGCCCCGCCGATCCCTTGGGCGATCCGCGTGCCGACCAACATGGGCAGCGACGTGCTGAGCGCGCAACCGACCGACGCGAGCGTGAAGATGACGATCGCGGCGAGGAAAACTCGCCGGACACCGAAACGGTCCGCCATCCACCCGGTGGCCGGGATGAGCACCGCCACGGTGACCAGGTAGGCCGTGATCGCAACGTTCACATCGACGGCATCGACATCGAATGACGCTGCGATCAGCGGGATCGCCGGCGTGATGATGGTCGCGTCGAGGATCTCCATGAAGCATGCCCCGGCCACGAGCAAGGCCATCCCACGGGGGAACGGCGCAGAGTTCTCGGGCGCTGACACCGCAGGAAATCTAGTCCGATACCTGTGATGTGCGCACATCCGGTAGCGGCGTGGGCGGACCGGTAGCCCGGGTACTTCCGAACGCCGAGCAGGTGGAAGGCGGGCTAGGTGAGCGGCTTACTCAGGTCGTAGACGGTGCTACCGCCGACATCGAGCTTGGTGTAGTTCTGCTGCACCCACTCGGTGATCTGCGTTCCGGATCCGTCCCGTTCCCCGGGCGGCCCGAACCGCTCGCCGGCGATGAAGTACCGCACGTCCCCGGCTGCCACGTACTCCTGGAACTGTTGCAGCGTCGGCGCATCGTC
>JBPPMV010000164.1:0-3920 GCA_051306235.1 Mycobacterium sp.
CGGTGCGGGCGCTGTCGCGCAGTCGCTCGAAGGTGTGTTGTGAGGGGCGCGCCATATCGGGGTTGGCTGCATCGCATAGTGCGGCGGTCTCGCTGAAGATCATGCCGGCGATGACGTGGCCGCGTGCTTCGGCACGGGCGGCGCTGAGCACGGCGCGGGGGTAACCGATGCCGGGTTCGTCGTCGCGGCCGTGGTTCCAGCTCACGGTGTGATCGCTGATCCACGCCAGTGCCTGAGCTGCCGAATAGTAGTGACCGACAACCGGCTTTCCGATAGATGGGGCAATGGTGGCGGTACCGGCGATGCGCGTTTCGCCCCGGTCGGCGTCCAGGCTGACCAGCTTGAACGCGGTGACGGTGCGCGGGGTGGGCCACTGGGCGTGTAGGTAGAGGTCTTCGGCGATGACGTGGGACATCAGCGCGCGGTGGGCGTCGCCGAAATCGTTGTAGGGCGTGGTGTGGTGCGCGGTGCCGGTCGTGATGGTCAGATCGTGCATGGCGGACTCCTTGGTGTGTTGATGGTCGGCGGGGCGGTCAGGCGGCGACGGTGGCGAGTTGTTTGACCCGGTCGGGCCGAAAACCCGCGAAGTGGTTGTCGGGGCCGGCGTAGACGACCGGGGCTTGCAGGTATCCGAGGGACATCACGTAGTCGCGTGCGTCGGCGTCGAGTGAGATGTCGACCTTTTCGTAGTCGATTCCCTCTTTGTCGAGTGCGCGGATGACAGCGGTGCATTGCACGCATGCGGGCTTTGTGTAAACGATGATGGATGACATTTGCGATCCTCCTTGAAAGGTCGGTACGTTCTTCGATTATATCGTTGTTTCGGCATGTCGGGCAACACTTTCTGGCCATTTACCGGGTATTCTTTTCGGCCATTTGTTCCCGTTTATAAACGGTGCCTTCCCGGTCCATCGTGCCAGGGACTGGGACTCCATGTTTCTCCTTTCGCTGCAGCGTCTGGCCGGGGACTTAGCGCGTCCACTGGTCGGCGAGCCTTGGTGGTGCCACCTGTTTTTCGGGCCTTTCTCGCATCAATGTTTGGGCCGGTCATCAGGGCCGTGAAGCGCAACGGTTACGGTCGGAAAGTTTTCCGGCGAACGTTTTGTGTGAGCGTTGTTCGGAAAAGTTTTCGGGCCGTCAGGCCGTAGCCGTGGCCTTGCGCGTAGCGGTCCGCCGGCCACAATTGATGACGAGAGAAAGGGACGAATTTCAAGAATGGAATGGCAACGCCGCAGGCGTTTCCTTTGGTGCGATTTGTCGGGTATTTCTGCATAGTGCGGGGTTGTCTGGTGCGCGCTGGGGGTGGGGCCGATTGTGGTGTCGGCCCCACCCCCAGCGAGGCGGTTACTCGTCGGCGTTGGATGCGGCCTGATCGATCATGGTGTCGTAGAGCTCGTCGGCACTGAGTTCGTCCAGGATGACGCGCTCGATGTCGGCGGGGGTGTAGCCGTTCCTCTGCAGGAATATGAGCAATTCGGTCGGCCCGACGTAGCGGTTGTAGCCGACCATGCCGCGCCAAGCGTCCTTAGTGGCACGTGCTTCAAGTGCTCCCAAAACCAGCGCCAGGGTGAGGATTTGGGCTCGTCCGTCGCCGGTAGTGGGAAGGGAGGCGACCTGCTGGCGCACGGCGTCCAGATCGGTGACGCCGAGTAGTTCGGTGGCCGTCTGGCTGGCGCGGTAGTCATTGAGCAGACCCAGGTCGCGGGTGAGGACATTCACGATGAAAATCGCTGCGCCTTTGGGTGGGGTCTTGCGCGACAGGATCTTTTCGGTAATGAACTGGCGGCGCACAGCTTCGGCGGCTTCGCCGAGCTTGTTAAGGGCGATGACTTTGCGCCGTTCGCGGCGTTGGGCGTCGGCGGCGTCGGCTTCGCGCTGCGCGGCGTCGAGTTCGCTACCGCCGCTCTCATCGCCAGCGGTGTCACTCTGGTCGGCACGCGCTTCGGCTTGGCGTGCGATGGCGGCGACGCGGTTGGCCAGTTGGTCGGCCATGACCAGGCCGGCGGCGGTGTAGTCGGTGCACAGCCAATCCGGTGCCCACACCGTGGTTTCGGTGATGGCGTCGGGGTGGTGCTTGCCCGCGCTGGCGTCTTTGCCGGTGTACCTGGTGTGCCAGTCGATATCGTTGTAGTCGACCTCTTCGCCGGTTTCGGTGAGGCTGTAGCGGTCCTCCTCGGTGAGGTAGACCGCCCAGTGCGCGGGGTCGGTGACAGCGTCGGCGGTGGCCGGCTCTCCGTCGGCGGTGCGCAGGTAGCGCAGTTCGATGCAGGTCGCGTCACCGTATTCGGGGAAGTCGTCCTCGCCCAGGACGGTGTAGCCCTGTTCGGCATAGCTGGCCGCTACTTGCTGGTAGGCCTGCTCAGCTTCGCGTTCCTTGCGGATCTCGGAGACGCGGTGCTCGAACCGGCTGGTGCCGGCGACGGCGATCAAGCGTTCGATGGCCTCGGGATCGTCATCGAACTCGCTGAGCGCTGCTGCTTCGGACAGGGACAGCTGGCCGCTGTCGAGGGCGTTCATGGCCGCTTCTGAACTTGCCGCCGTGGCAGCACTTTTGATGGTGTCACGCGCGGTGGCGAGCTTCTTGGCGACCTTGGTCACCGACACTCCTGCGTCCAGCATTTGCTGGATGCCGCGTGCGCGCTGGGCGTCGGTGAGTGCGCGGCGCTGGTCGTTCTCGACGATCTGCTCAGACAGCCGCTCCACGGTCTGGGCCTTCTCATCCTGCTCTGCGCTGCTGGCTCGCACGTAGACCGGCACGGTGGGCAATCCGGCTTCCCTGGCTGCCAGGGTGCGGCGCTGTCCGGCCCGCACGCGCACAACTCCGTCAGTGCCTCGCACGGCGGCAATCGGGTTGAGCACGCCGTGCTCGGCCACGCTGGCCACGAAGTCGGCGTCGAGAGCCGCGTCGTCGCGGACGTTGATTTCCAGTTCCAGCGTGTTCGGGTCGAGATTCTCCAGCGTTGCGGTGGTGTGGACCTGGGTTGCGCCCTCGGTGCCGGTGGTGTTTTCACTCATGAGTGGTGACCTTTCAACGGTGAGTGGGTGGTCGGGGCCGCCCGTTCTTTTTGCCTTCTGGCAATGGAGATTTAGGCCGGCATCAGGTCCGTGGAGTGCAAGGTCCGGGCGTGAAGTTCTCGGGTGTGAGCGCAGCGAGCAAGCCGAGAAGTTCACGAGCCCTTGGGCCCGGAGCGCAGCGGAGGCCGTGGCCTTGCGCGCAGCGGGCCGCCGGCCATAATCGAAAGCCAGAAGGCAAATAAACAGCGCCTTGGCCCGAAGGGTCATGGCGGCCAGTAGCGCCGCAGGCGTTTCCGTTTAGGGGTTCTCGTCTCAAACTGCGGCTAACGTGGTGTCTATGTCGTATGAGCAGGCGTTGGCGGACGTGCTGACCCATCCAGAGAGCGGACCGGTGCCGGCGGCCGTGCTGGAGTGGCTGGTGACTGGCCGGTGGCCTTCTCGTCCGGCGACGGTGATCGACCGTGCACAGGTCAATCCGCGGTGGTCGCGGACGCTGGACTGGTAAGGGGCGCTCGTTCTTATCAGCCCGTTTTAGCGTCCCGACGCTGGCTGTGATGGCCGTAAAATGCTGACATGCATGTAGCTTTCGATGTTGACCGTCTGGCGAGCCATGTCACCGAGATTCGCGATATCGCTGAGTCCGTACGGACATACGGTGGCGGCGAGCGGTTCGGAGAGATCGAGATTTCGTCGGCGTTGCATGTGATTGCCGGGCGGTTGGAGTCCGAGATGCGCCGTTGGGCCTTCTTTCAGCACATGCTCATGCGGACACACCCGGCCGGCGGTAACTCCGGCCAGGACGTGTTGCGGTTCGACAATCTCAAGGCCGTGCTGACCTATCGCACGCCAGTTCCGGTCAGCGCCGATGTCCGCAAGGCGGAGCTGGATGCAGCAGCTACCCGCCT
>JBPPMV010000165.1:0-15062 GCA_051306235.1 Mycobacterium sp.
AGCACAGCCCCACCTAGCCATTCGCCGCCGACAGAGACGAACGGCGCCTTCGCATGTAGTAATCAACGGTGGTCACCATTGATTTCGTAAGAACTACACAGAGAAACACGCGGCGGGAACCGGCACAGAACGCCGAGCCGGACCCGCCACGACGAACACGCCGGCGATGAAGCTCTGGCTGCCGCACCATCCGCGGCTCGTGAGGCATCACCTCACGTCGTTATGGCTGAACCTCGACGAGATGATTACCGAGACACTAGGCCTGCGCAGGCAACACGTGGTCGGAGACCTTGTCGGTGGACAGGCACAGTGAGCAGACGAAGGCATCGTGCGTGGCGCATTTCATCATGTCCGGTCGCTCGTAGTCATGATGGCAGACATGGCATTTCAAGTGTTCACCGGAGGGATTGCCGAGTTCGTCGTACATCGGCAGGTCGATGCCGTCATCGGTGCGACGCAGGTAGTACTTGCCCTTGGTGGCTATCGCGATGATCGGTGGTAACACCAACCCGAGGACGATGGCGACCAGGGGTGAGTAGGGCCTGATGGCCTCGCCGAGGACGCCGAAGAATGTCAGCAGCGATACCCCGGCCGCGATGAACAGTGATACGAAACCGACGGGATTCACCGCATAGAGCATCCCGCGCCGGAACTCGGGCTGCATCGGCGACAGCTTCAGCAGGTACTTGTTGAAGACGATGTCCGAGGCCACCACCACGACCCAGGCGATACCGCAGTTGGCGTAGAACCCCAGAATCGAGTTCAGGAACGCGAACATGTTGGCTTCCATCAGGATCAGGGCGATCAAGAGATTGAAGGCGAGGAAGACGAGCCGTCCCGGGTAGTGCTTGGTGACGCGGGTGAACGAGTTGGTCCACGCCAGCGAACCCGAGTAGGCGTTGGTGACGTTGATCTTGACCTGGCTGATCACCACCAGGATCACCGCCAGCGTCATGGCCAGCCAGGGCGGCAGGAAGTTGCGGTAGATCTCCAGGAACTGATGTACGGGTTCGTTCGCGCTCGCCACCGCACCGTCGAAGACGTTGGCGATCAGGTACACCGCGAGGAACAGGCCGACGACCTGTTTGATGGCGCCGAAGATCACCCAGCCCGGCCCGGCCAGGAACATCCACGTCCACCAGCTGCGGCTGTTCTCCGGCGTGCGAGGCGGCATGAAGCGCAGATAGTCGATCTGCTCGGCGATCTGCACGATGAGCGACAGACACACGCCGGCTGCCAGCAGCGTCATCCCGAGGTCGAAGCCGCCGGTGCCGTTCGCACCCTGGTAGGCGAAGAACTCACCGACCGATTCGGGATGGCTGAACACCAGGTACACAAACGGTGCCACCATGAGCACCAACCACAGTGGAGTTGTCCAGACCTGCAGCGTGGAAAGCACTTTCATGCCGTAGATGACCAGCGGGAAGATGACGATCGTGGACAGCGCGTAACCGACCCACAAGGGTATCCCGAGACCGAGTTCGAGTCCCTGGGCCATGATCGAGCCTTCGAGGGCAAAGAAGATGAAGGTGAATGTCGCAAAGATGACGTTGGTGACCACCGACCCGTAGTAGCCGAAACCGCTACCGCGGGTGATGAGGTCGAGGTCGACGTTGTAGCGGGCCGCGTAATACGCGAGCGGGAAGCCGGTCACCATCACCACGACCGCGAAGATGAGGATGCCCCAGAGCGCGTTGGTGGTGCCGTACGCGATGCCGATATTGGCGCCGATCGCGAAGTCGGCGAGATAGGCGATACCGCCCAGGGCCGAGATGCCCACCACCCGGGTGGACCACTTGCGGTAGCTACGCGGGGCGAAACGCAGCGTGTAGTCCTCGAGCGTCTCCTTGGTAGCGGTCAGCCGGTCAAGGTCAGTGTCGAGAGCCGCATCACGCACCTCATCGCCGAGCTCCTGTGTCATTCGGCAAAATTAGGCCGAGTGTGTTTCCCCGGCGTGACGGCCGTGTTCCGTCCTGGAACGACGTTCCGATCGTGAAATTAACTCTGGCGTAAGTTGATTCAGCGCAGCGGCAGGCCGGTGATCGCGCGGCCCATCACGAGCCGCTGGATCTCGCTGGTGCCCTCGAAGATGGTGAAGATCTTCGCGTCCCGGTGCATGCGTTCGACGGGGTAGTCGCGGGTGTAGCCGTTACCGCCGAGGATCTGGATGGCCTCGTCGGTGACATAGACGGCGGTCTCACTGGCCACCAGCTTGGCCATCGACCCCTCGGCATTCTCGAACTGCTTGCCGTTACGCGCCATCCAACCGGCCCGGTACACGAGCAGTCGGGACGCGTCGATGCGGGCCTTCATATCGGCCAGCTTGAACGCGACACCCTGGAAGTCGCCGATCTTGCGGCCGAATTGCTCACGCTCGCAGGCGTAGTCGAGTGCGTACTCATAGGCGGCCCGGGCCACGCCCACGGCCATGGCGCCGACGGTGGGACGGGTCCGCTCGAAGGTCGCCATCGCGGCCTGGCCCGCGGCCTTCTTGCCGTCGCGCACCTTGGCGATCTTGGCGTCGAACTTCTCCTTGCCGCCGACGATCAGGTGCCCGGGAATGCGGACATCATCGAGCACAACCTCTGCGGTGTGGGAGGCGCGGATGCCGTGCTTGAGGAACTTCTGGCCCTGGCTGAGGCCCTTGGTCGCCGGCGGGATGATGAACGAGGCCTGGCCGCGGGTGCCGAGTTCAGGGTGCACCGACGCGACGACGACGTGGACATTGGCGATGCCGCCGTTGGTGGCCCAGGTCTTGGTGCCGTTGAGCACCCATTCATCGGTGGCCTCGTCGTAACGGGCGCGGGTCAGGATCGAGCCGACATCGGATCCGGCGTTCGGTTCGGATGCGCAGAACGCGGCGACCTCGGGCTTCTCGACGGTGCCGAACATCTGCGGGAGCCATTCACCGATCTGCTCGGGGGTGCCCGACCCGGCGACGGAGGCCGCGGCCAGTCCGGTGCCCAGGATGCTCAGCGCGATCCCGGCGTCACCCCAGAACAGTTCCTCGAAGACGACGATCATGCCGAGGCCCGACGGTTCGGCAGTCTGTTCGGCCATCATCTCCAGCGAGTAGAGGCCCACCTTGGCGGCCTCCTGGATGATCGGCCACGGTGTCTCCTCACGCTCGTCCCACTCCGCCGCGGCGGGCCGGACCACGTCGGCGGCGAATTCGTGGACCCACTTCTGTACATCGAGCAGGTCTGAGGACAACTCCAGGGAGAACGTCATATCGCTATCTTACTCTGGAGTAAGATAGCGCACCAGCGGTTGTGGCTCAGTTAACAGCGATGAGGGCGGGCAGTAGCAGCCGCGACGACGAGGACACGATGTTGCGACTGCTGGTGCCGACGCCGGCGTGCCGGAAGTTCATGATCGCCGGCACCGCCGGATCCTGGTCGTCGCCGGCTATCACCAGCTGGATGCGGTGCCCGCGGGCGAATCGACGAGCGTTGGGCACCAGTGGGATTCGATACTCGACCTGTTCGCCGATCGGCACCGCGACCGGAACTCGACAGGGCAGGACGGGGGAGCCCGGCGTGCTGGCGGCCTCGTCGACCGTGCGCAGACTTGCCCGCAGCCATCCGGCGGTCACATCGGTGACGTCGCCGTCGGCAGCCACATCCTGCAGGGTGGCAAGCCACGCGGTATCCGCGGCAGTGGCCGAGGCGATGAGGCGCAGTTCGATCTCGCCGACCATGTCGAGATCGGCGCCCAGCGGCCCCGACGTCCAGGTCAGGCGGGCGGGCGGGTCGATTGCACTGGGCCGGACCCGCCCGGTTCCGGCTCCCAGCACCATGAACTCGCGCGTCCCCGACTCGCCCTCGTCGGCGTCGAGCATCCCGTCGGTGCGCAACGCCAGCTCGAGGTGCGTTGCCGGAGGAGGCCAGGTCGCGCTGGTATGCCAAGCGGTGTCTTTTCCCGTCGCGTCGCTCACCCCGGTGGCGCCCGGCAGTGCGTAGCGCACCCGGTCGCCGTCGAGGATCCCGGTGTCAAAGCCCTTGAGCCAGTGGTCATACCAGGCCAGCGCCTCGATGTGCAGGCTCTCCCAGGGCCAGGTCAACCCGAACTTGTCGAGCATGCCCAGCTGAACATTCGGATTGTGTGCCAGGCCTTTCCACGCGATGAACGTCGAGGGCAGGTGCAATGGCACGTTCTCCCAGTCGCAGCCGAGATAGACCGGGATGTCGATGTTCTTCAGAAGCGGAGTGAGGTCCCTTTCGTCCCACCACGCGTCACGCACCGGATGGTTGACGAAGATGTCGAGCCACAGCTGATCCCACGGATGCGGGTCGTGCGGGATTTTGAGCAGCTGATGCATCATCGTCACCGCCGCCTCCCCGTTCATGGTGCCGAACTTGCGGTGAAGCGGCGGCAGCGTGAGCACCTTGCGGGCCAGTTGCAGTGGCAGGCTGCGCCAGAACCCATCGCTGCGCGCGGAGGTCAGGCCCATCATCGACAGGAAAGGCGTGCAGAACGCCGAGCTGACCAGCCCGTGGTGGGATGCGGCTTCGAAGAGATCGGCGGTGACCGCGACCGGGAAGATCGCCTTCAGGTGCGGGGGGCGTTCGACGGCCGCCTCCAACTGCGTCATCGCGAAATAGCTGATGCCGATCATCCCGACGTTGCCGTCACACCACGGCTGCGCGGCGGCCCACTCGACGAGGTCGTACATATCGCGGCGCTCGTCGGCGTCGAAGAAACCGAACTCGCCGCCCGAGCCTCCCGTGCCGCGCACATTGGCGATCACGTGGACATATCCGCGGGACACCCAGAAGTCCGTGTCGCCGGCCTCGATGAATCCCATCGGTGCACCGAGGTCCTGGATCTGGCGGGGATAGGGCGAAGCGGCGATGAGCGCCGGGAAGCGACCGTCGCCCGTGGGCCGGTGGACGTCGGCCATCAGCGATATGCCGTCGCGCACCGGCACGGCGACATTGATGTCGTGGCGGATGCCGTGCTCCGGTGCGCTGAGGTTGCGGAAGCTGCGGCCGGTGGTCTGCGGCCCGTTCAGTGTCTCGCTCATGAGTCTCACGGTACGTTGAAACTAGTCTCAACGCAACGTGAGACTTCTGCTAGGGTCGCCGCATGCCGAAGAAGTTGCCGCCAGGGCCTCGAGACGAAAAGGGCGTGCTGTCCGCGCGCATCCTGTCCGCCGCCCGCGAGGAATTCGCACAGCACGGCTGGGCCGGTACCACGATCCGCGCCGTCGCCCGCGGTGCCGATGTCGATCCGGCGTTGGTCTACCACTACTTCGGGTCCAAGGGGGCGCTGCTCGACGCGGCGACCACGCCGCCGCAGCGCTGGTTGGACAGCGTCGCCGCGACCTGGGGCGCCCCCGCCGACAAACTCGGCGAGGCCCTGTTGCGGCTCATGCTCGGCGCCTGGGCCGATGACGAGATCGGGCCCGTGCTGCGGGCGATCCTGCTGACCGCCGCGCATGACGACGCGACGCGGGAAAGATTGCGCCGGGTGGTGGAGGGCAGCCTGATGGGTGCCTCGCAGGTAGGAGTCGACGACGAAGACCGCCGCACCCGCAGTGGGCTGATCTCGTCACAGATCCTGGGGCTGGCGATGATGCGCTACGTATGGCGGGTGGAGCCGGTGGCCTCGATGAGCGATGAAGAACTCGTCGCCGCCATCGCACCGACCCTGCAGCGCTATGTCGAGGGTGAGTTGTCGTGACCGGTGGCCGGGGGAGTCTGCAGATCGGGTGCCGCAGCGGCGAGTAGCGCTTCCCGGCCGCCGGTGTGCGGGGGATAGATGCGTTCGGTGTTGATCACCGTCTTGGTGGCCTTGGCCGTGGCTCCCGTCGCTGCGACCGTACGGTCCCAGCCCTCGGTGTAGACCGCTCCGGCGGGGCCGAGGTCCAGCACGGTCACGTACCACGGGATCTGCAACGTCAGCAGCGGTTCGCCGGCCAGGTCGCTGATGACGTTGTACCCGGCATAGCGGCCCATCGGCCGACTGTGCTGGCACGACATCACCGAGGTGTGCTCGGCGTCGACCTGAACGACGGCCACGTCACCGGCGGCGAACACATCGGCCACGCCGTCGGCCCGCAATCGGCCGTCGACCGGAACGCGGCCCAGCCTGTCCAGTGTCACGGGCAGCTGCGCGGCCAACGGGTTCGCGCGCATCCCTGCGCACCAGATGACGGTGTCTGTCGCGATCACCGCACCTGAGGACAGGGTGACCGATCCGGCGTCGACCGCGCTCACCGCGACACCGTTCAGCGCCTCGACCCCGCACTCGACCAGTGCCGCCTCGATGACCGGCCGTGCCGAGGCGCCCATATCGGATCCGACCACCTCGTTGTGATCGATGAGCAGCACCCGTGGCGCGGACCGGGTGCCGAAGAGCGCGGACAACCGGCCGGGTAGTTCGCAGGCAGTTTCGATGCCGGTCAGCCCGGCCCCGACGACCACAACTGTGTTTGCGCCAGGGGCCTCGGCTGACAGCGAGTCCAGGTGGCGGCCCAATCGCGCTGCGCTGTCGAAGGTATCGACATCGAACCCGAATTCGCGCAGCCCGGGGATGTCCGGCAACAGCACCTGGCTGCCCGCGGCCAGCACCAGTCGGTCGTAGCCCAAGGTGGTGATTCCGGCGGCCGTCCGGGCGGTGACGGTGCGGGATACCGCGTCGATGGTCGTCGCTGTGCCGAGGACGTGCCGCACCCCCGCCGGGTCGAGCAGCGCCGCGAGCGGGAGGCGGCACCCGCTCAGGTCGGATTCGTAGTTGCGGACCCGGATGTCGTGATGGGGCGTGCTGCTGAGAACGGTGATCTCGATGGCACCCGGCGGTAACGCCAGCTCGTCGATCCGCCGCGCCGCACCGAGCGCGGCCCACAGCCCGGCAAATCCCGAGCCGACGATCAGTACCTTGCGCACCCGAGGAGGGTGTCACAAATCTCAATGCCCGTAGACTGAGCAACCGAGATTTGATCAGAAAGCGTTTCATCAGAAAGAAGGCGTACCTGCATGAGCGGCCATTCCAAGTGGGCCACCACCAAGCATCAGAAGGCCGTCAAGGACGCGCGCCGCGGCAAAGAGTTCGCGAAGCTGATCAAGAACATCGAGGTCGCCGCGCGCACCGGCGGGAGTGACCCATCGGGCAACCCCACCCTGTACGACGCGATCCAGAAGGCCAAGAAGTCCTCGGTGCCGAACGACAACATCGAGCGCGCCCGTAAGCGTGGCGGCGGCGAAGAGGCCGGCGGCGCCGACTGGCAGACGATCATGTATGAGGGCTACGGGCCCAATGGTGTTGCGGTGCTTATCGAATGCCTCACCGACAACCGCAACCGGGCCGCCGGTGAGGTGCGCGTGGCGATGACCCGCAACGGCGGCAACATGGCCGACCCGGGATCGGTGTCCTACCTGTTCTCCCGTAAGGGTGTCGTCACCCTCGACAAGAACGGACTGACCGAGGACGACGTGCTCGGTGCGGTGCTGGAAGCCGGCGCCGAGGAGATCAACGATCTCGGCGAGGGCTTCGAGATCATCTCCGAGCCGACCGACCTCGTCGCCGTGCGCACCGCGCTGCAGGACGCCGGTATCGACTACGACTCGGCCGACGCCAGCTTCCAGCCGTCGGTGACGGTTCCGGTGGACATCGACGGCGCCCGAAAGGTGCTCAAGCTGATCGACGCGCTCGAGGACAGCGACGATGTGCAGGACGTCTTCACCAATATCGACATCCCCGACGACGTCGCCGCCCAGCTCGACGAGGACTGATCTCCGACTAGAGAGCCTCGGCGATCGGCGTCTCACCGCCGATGACCTCGAAGGTCCGCCCGGCGGTGGCGGGGGAGTCCAGCACCGCCAGCAGCACCGCGGCGACGTCGGCGCGGGAGATTTCGCCGCGACCGGTCGAGTCCGCGACCAGGACCCGCCCGGTACCCGGCGCATCGGTGAGCAGACCCGGCCGCACGATGGTGGTGTGCAGCCCGCCGCGTGCCCGCACATCGGCGTCGGCCTCAGATTTGGCGTGGATATAGGCCAGGAAGATCTCGTCGTGGTCGCCGTCGAGGCTGCGATCGTCGGCCGAGATCGCCGAGACCATCACGTAGCGGCCCACCCCGGCCGATTCGGCGGCATCCGCCAGGAGGATCGCGGCGTCCCGGTCCACCGTCTGCTTGCGCGCCACCCCACTGCCCGGTCCGGCCCCGGCGGCGAACACCACGGCGTCGGCCCCCTGCAGCGCCTCGGCGACCTGCGACACCGAACTGTTCTCAAGATCCAGCACGACCGCCTGCGCACCGACCGCCACCAGATCGTCGGTATGAGCGGGGTTACGGATCAGTCCGACCGGGACATCGCCCCTGGCTGCCAGCAGCTGCTCCAGAAGTAACGCGATTTTTCCGTGTCCGCCCGCAATCACGACCCGCATGGTTCCACTGTGCCACGGCAAGATATCTGCGTGTCCCTCCCGGACGGTGTCCGACGAGGCCGCTACGCTATCGAACAGGTGTTCTCATCGGTGAAGGGGCAGGGCGTGCGGGTAATGGGAGTGGATCCCGGGCTGACGCGCTGCGGGCTGTCGGTGATCGAAACCGGCCGCGGACGCCACGTCATCGCCCTCGACGTCGATGTCGTGCGCACCCCGGCCGACGATCCGCTGCAGAAGCGGCTGCTGGCCATCAGCGACACCGTCGAGCATTGGCTGGACACCCACGTCCCTGATGTGGTCGCCATCGAGCGGGTGTTCGCCAACCAGAACGCGAACACGGCGATGGGTACCGCCCAGGCCGGCGGGGTCATCGCGCTGGCGGCGGCGCGCCGCGATATCGACGTCTTCTTCCACACGCCATCGGAGGTCAAGGCCGCCGTGACCGGTAACGGGCGGGCCGATAAGGCTCAGGTCACCACCATGGTGACGAAAATTCTTGGGTTGCAGACCAAACCGACACCTGCCGATGCCGCTGACGCGCTCGCGCTGGCCATCTGCCACTGCTGGCGTGCCCCGATGATCGCGCGGATGGCCGAGGCCGAAGCCAAGGCCGCCGAGCAGAAGAAGCTGTATCAGGCCAAGCTCAAGGAGCAGGCGAAGTTGAAGGCGGTGCGGGCATGATCGCCTCGGTGCGCGGCGAGATCATCGATATCGCACTCGATCACGCGGTCGTCGAGGCCGCGGGTGTCGGCTACAAGGTGATGGCCACCCCGATGACGTTGTCCACGCTGCGCCGCGGGGAGGAGGCCCGGCTGATCACCGCGATGATCGTGCGCGAGGACTCGATGACGCTGTACGGCTTCCCCGATGGCGAGGCGCGCGATCTGTTCACCACGCTGCTGGGCGTCTCCGGTGTCGGCCCGAAGATCGCGCTGGCCACCCTGGCCGTGTACGACGCGAACACGCTGCGTCAGGCGCTGGCCGACGGTGACGTCACCGCATTGACCCGGGTCCCCGGTATCGGCAAGCGCGGCGCCGAACGGATGGTGCTGGAACTGCGCGACAAGATCGGCGCCGTCGCCGGTGCAGGAGTATCCGCGACGGCCACCGGCCACGCGGTGCGCACGCCGGTGGTGGAAGCCCTTGTGGGCCTTGGGTTCGCGGCCAAACAGGCCGAGGAGGCGACCGACAAGGTGCTCGCCGACGACCCGGCTGCCACCACCTCCGGCGCGCTGCGGGCGGCGCTGTCGATGTTGGGCAGGAAGTAGTGGGCCGGTTCACCGAGGGCCCGTCCGATTCGGGGGCGGATGCTCCCGAGGATCGTGATGTCTCGGCCGCTCTCACCGTCGGTGAGGGTGACGTCGATGCCAGCCTGCGGCCGCGCTCACTGGGTGAGTTCATCGGCCAGCACCGGGTGCGCGAGCAACTCCAACTGGTCCTCGAAGGTGCCAAGAACCGTGGTGGCACACCGGATCACATCCTGCTGTCCGGTCCGCCCGGGCTGGGCAAGACCTCGCTGGCGATGATCATCGCCGGTGAACTCGGCTCCGCCTTACGGGTCACCTCCGGTCCGGCGCTGGAACGTGCCGGGGACCTTGCGGCGATGCTGTCGAACCTGGTCGAGCAGGATGTGTTGTTCATCGACGAGATCCACCGGATCGCCCGGCCCGCCGAAGAGATGCTGTATCTGGCGATGGAGGATTTCCGGGTCGACGTCGTCGTCGGCAAAGGCCCTGGGGCGACCTCGATTCCACTGGATGTGGCGCCCTTCACGCTCGTGGGCGCGACCACCCGGTCGGGTGCGCTGACCGGCCCCCTGCGGGACCGGTTCGGGTTCACCGCCCACATGGACTTCTACGAGCCCGCCGATCTGGAACGGATTCTCGGGCGATCCGCGGGCATCCTCGGAATCGAACTGGGCACCGAGGCCGGCGCCGAGATCGCGCGGCGTTCGCGCGGCACACCGCGCATCGCCAACCGGCTGCTGCGCCGGGTGCGCGATTATGCCGAGGTGCGGGCCGACGGCATCATCACCCGCGATATCGCCAAGGCGGCGTTGGCGGTCTACGACGTGGATGAGCTCGGCCTGGACCGGCTGGACCGGGCGGTGCTGTCGGCGCTCACCCGCAGCTTCGGCGGCGGCCCGGTGGGGGTGTCGACGCTGGCGGTCGCGGTCGGCGAGGAGGCCACCACGGTGGAAGAGGTGTGCGAGCCGTTCCTGGTGCGCGCCGGGATGATCGCCCGCACCCCACGGGGTCGGGTTGCCACGCCGCAGGCCTGGACACACCTCGGCCTGCAACCGCCGGTCACCGGATTCGGGCAGACCGGACTGTTTGAATAGTCGGCATGCTCACCGCCGGCCTGATCTTCGCCAGTCTCGCAGCGCTCCTGCACGTCTACATCTTCGTCATGGAATCCTTGACCTGGACGTCGCCGCGGACCCGTGCGACCTTCGGGCTGAGTGCCCAGGAGGCCGACGCCACCAAGGAACTCGCCTTCAATCAGGGCTTCTACAACCTGTTCCTGGCCATCGTGTCCGGGATCGGCGTGGTCGCGGTGTGCACTGGTCACGCTGAGGTCGGGGCGGCGCTCGTGCTGGCCGGCGTGGGATCGATGCTCGCCGCCGCGCTGGTGCTGCTGGTGTCCTCACCGGACAAGGCGCGGGCCGCGATCACCCAGGGGCTGTTCCCGCTGATCGCGGTCACGCTGGTGGTGACCGCTCTGCTCGGCTGAGGTGGGCGGTTACGCGCTGCTCATGCTGGGTAGTCACCCCCTCATGACCAGCCCTCGTGAGCAGGAGGCCACCATGACCGAGACAGGCGTACGCCGTGCCCGCCGCAGCAGGCTGGAGATATCGCGCAGCCGCGGAGCTCTGAGCGGATTTCTGTTGATACTGCTCGGCCTGTGGGGTGCATTCATCCCGTTCGTTGGGCCCTATTTCGATTTCGCGTACACGCCGGATTCGCCGTGGACGTGGACCCTCGGGCGCGGCTGGCTGGAGGTGCTGCCCGGTGCGCTGACGACGGTAGGCGGTCTCCTGCTGTTGATGTCGCGCAATCGTGCGACCGCGATGCTCGGCGGATGGCTGGCCGTGGCTGCCGGCGCCTGGTACATCGTCGGGCGCGCCCTGGCGTCGCCGCTGGCACTCGGGAACGTCGGTGACCCGGTAGCGGTTACCGAGGCCAAGCGCGTGGCGCTGGAGTTGGCGTACTTCTCCGGTCTCGGTGCGCTGGTGGTCTTCCTCGGGGCCGCCGCAATCGGACGGCTGTCGGTACGCAGCGTTCGGGACGTGGAGATCCGCGATGTGGACACCGACACCCCGGTCGCAACGACGGGCGCCTCGCCGGCCGTCGTGATGCCCGATCAGAAGACCGAGGTCATCGGCCCCACCGCCGATGCCAACCCGCGGCGACGCGGCTGGCGGGACACGTTCCGCCGCGACCGCAAGCTGGTGAACCGCTGACCATCAGACCCGCGAAATAGAATTCCACGTCGTTGATCCGCACCGATCACGACGTGGAATTCTATTTCGCGACAGGTGGCTCGGTCGGTAGGGGTAGGTCTGCGTCATGGTAGGCCCGGTTCCCGCCGGCCCGTTTGGCGGTGTACATGGCCCGGTCCGCAGCCTCGACCAAATCGTCGAGCAGCAATCGACTTTCGTGGTCGGAAATGCGCGCGCAGCGAGCGGCTGCGGAGCCGCCGCTCACGGTGACGCCGTCGGGCAGGGCCGCGACCGCGGCACAAACCCGTTCGGCCATCTCCGCGGCACCGGACGCGTCCCACCCGCCGGCGATGGTGAACTCCTCGCCACCGAGACGCGCAACCACGCAATCGTCGGCGCCGACCCGGCGCAGAATATCGCTGATGGCGACCAGCACGCGGTCACCTGCGGCGTGGCCTCGGCTGTCGTTGATCTGTTTGAACCCATCGATGTCGACCATGACGACGCCGACGACCGGCACCCTGCTGACGAGTTCCTTTGCGCTGCGCAGGAATCCGCGCCGATTATGCAGTCCGGTCAGCGAGTCCAGATGTGAGTCGGCCGCATCGTTGCCGAGCAGGTGCACCACGATCTGGACGGAGCCGGGCACCGCGAGCACCGTGACAACGATGACCAGGAACATGCTCAACGCCCCGACCGGGTCGCCTTCGGCGGTGATCCGCAGGGCGTTGACCGCGGCGGCCCCGAGGGCCAGTGCGACGACCATGAGCAGGTAGCGACTGGTGTGGAAGAACCCCACATAGCCCGCCATCGCGCCGAATGCGGCGCAGCCGAGCATGCCCGAATGCGGGTCGCCGTCGATCGAGCAGGCGACGGTCAGGCTCAGCGCACTGCTCACCGCGAAGAACTTGGACTGGCGCCGACTGGGCCAACGGGTGGCCCATAGGGTCGCCAGGCCCAGACAGGTCAGGCTGACCGCGACCGCGAGGGCGGCCCGGATCCCGTCGGGTGGTCCCGCGGGACTGAACCGCATGAGCATGGGGATGGAGCCGAAGGTCAGCACGATCAGCGTCATCATCAGGCGGGTCAGGCCGCACAGTCGCTGACTCTCCAGATAACCCGACAGCCAGTCGTAGTGATCGGGCTGGTTCCACCAACGGCGGATCTGGTCCAGATGCGGTGTCACGCCGGGCGTTGGCCGTCGATGCGGGTGACCGCCGGTGCGGACAGATCGGTGGCGTGCCGGGCCCGGTTCCCGCCGGCCCGTTTGGCGGCGTACATCGCCTGATCGGCCGCGCCGAGCAACTGGTCGAGGACATCCTGGGTCACCGGCGTGCGGGACGTGGATGCCGTGCCGACACTGGCGGTGACGGAATGCGGCAGACCCTCGACCGCGGAGCGCACCCGATCGGCGAGGTGGTGCAGATGGCGATCGCTCATGGTCGAGGCGATACAGAACTCCTCACCACCGATGCGGGCCACCACGGCATCGTTACCGGCGACGCGGCGCAGCACCGTTGCCACGGCGGTCAGCACCCGGTCGCCGGCCGCATGGCCCAAGGTGTCGTTGACCCGCTTGAACTCATCGAGATCGACCATCACGATGCTCAGCGCACCTTCTCTACGCGCCCGGTGCGTGGCGCGGTCACCAACGGCGCGGTGAAAGCCGCGCCGATTGTGCAGACCGGTCAGCGCATCCACATCGGAGTTCACTGCGTCGGCGCCCAGCAACTGCACCAGCACCTGACCGACCGTCGGGACGGTCAGGATGCTCACCAGCACGAGCAGCATCTCGCTGATCGCGACGGCGGGATCACCGGCGGCTGCCGCCCGCACCCCGCAGGCAACTGTGGTCCCGACGGCGATCGCAAGCACCGTCGTCAGGAACGGACTGGTGTGGGTGAAGGCGACGAGACCGGCGATCGCGGCGAAGATGACGCAGGCCGTCAGCCCGTGTTGCGGATCGAGGGCGATCAGGCAGGCCGCCGACACGCAGACGGCGGACAGCAACGCGAAGATGCGCGAGACGCGCCGCGACGGCCACCGGATCAGCCAGGCGACCGCCATGGTCCAGCAGAGTGCGGTGGCCGCGATGGCGATGACGGCGGTGGCGTAGCCGGAGGGCAGGACCGGGCTCCACAGCATGATGATCGGGACGCATCCGAGGAGGGTCACCGTGATGGCCAGCACGACCTGCAACGGCCCGCGGAGTTGCTGCGACTGCAGATACTCGGACAGCCATTCGTAGCGGTCGGGTTGCCGCCACCACCGGAGAATCGGTTCCATCACGTTCAGCTCGCCAAATGATCTGGGTCTAATGTGGTCGGTATCACTGTACGGCGTCCGCGGGGCGCATCAGACCAGGACATTTCGGGTTAGCTGAGCGCCTGATCGGGGTCGAGTTCGTCGAGAAGCTGCTGCATGGTCTGGCACATCTGAGCGAACCGCTTCTCGCCGACGGCGGTGGCCCAGCGCTGCTCCAGGTCGACGACGCGGGCACCGGCGGCGGCCATCAGATCGCGCCCGCGACCGGTGAGGTCGATCAGTTTGGCCCTGCCATCCACCGGATCGGGCCGTCGCTCCAGGTAACCCAGCTCGGCGAGGTCGTTGACCAGTTCGGAGGTGGCGGCGAGGCTCAGCTGTGCGCGATCGGCCAGTTCGGTCAGCCGGATGCCGCCCATCCGGATGTTGCCGAAGATCTGGAAGTGCGGTTCGCGGACATCGCCGAACCCTGCCGCCGCACGAGGCTCGGAGAGGTCATCGCGGAACACCCGCAGGAGGCGGACCAGAAGCTGGCCGATGGCGAGCCTGTCCTCGGAATGCTCTCTTGACGGAGCCATGGCCGGTCAGCATACTACGGTTACCGAAGTTTCGGATTCCGAAGTAAATGAGGTGATGCGGTGACCGAGGCGTGGATCGCCACCGATACGGGCAGGCTGCACGTCGAGGTCCTGGGCGCCGGTCCGCCGGTGATGTTGTGGCACAGCCTCTTTCTGGACTCCCGGTCCTGGTGTGGTGCCGCCGAGGAACTCGCCCGCACCCGGCAGGTGGTGGTGATCGACGGGCCGTCGCACGGTCGCAGTGAACCGATCGTGCGGGACTTCACCTTCGCCGATTGCGTCACCGCCGCCGAGGCCGTACTCGACGATCTCGGCGTGGCCGGACCCGTCGACTGGGTCGGCAATGCCTGGGGTGGACATGTCGGCATCCAGTTGGCCGTGCATCGGCC
>JBPPMV010000166.1:0-3761 GCA_051306235.1 Mycobacterium sp.
AACACGCCCAGCCGCTGGGTCGCGCGGGTCAGCGCGACATACAGTTCGGCCGCACCGCGTGGGCCGCCGGCGATGATCCGCTCCGGGGCCACCACCAGGACGGCGTCGAACTCCAGGCCCTTGGTCAGGGCAGCCGGCACCGTCCCGGGAACCCCCGGTGGTCCGATCACCACGCTGGTGCCTTCACGCACCGCTTCGTCCTCGACGAATTCCTTGATGGCCGTGTCGAGTTCGTCCTCGTCCACCTTGCGGGACCAGGGCTGCACCCCGCACGCGCGCACCGATTCCGGAGGCCGGATGCCGGGAGCGAACTCCGCCAGCACACCGGCGGCGACCGCCATGATCTCGGCCGGGGTCCGGTAGTTCACCGTCAGCGGGCGGTAGGCCCAGCGGCCCGGCACATACGGCGCCAGCATCGAATCCCAGGACCGCGCACCGGCCTCGGACCGGCGTTGCGCCAGATCGCCGACGATGGTGAAGGACCGGGCCGGGCAGCGTCGCATCAGCACCCGCCAGTCCATCTCCGAGAGCTCCTGGGCCTCGTCCACGACCACATGCCGGTAGGTCCAATCCCGATCCGCGGCAGCACGTTCGGCAAGCTCGCGATTGTCCTGCTCGATGAACCTGTCGGCCAGTTCCTCGGCCCCGATGAGGTCCGCGGCGATCAGGTGATCCTCATCGTCCATCAGGTCCTCGCGGGAAACCATCAGATCCAGCACGCCCGCGGCGTACGCCGCCTCCTCCTGGCGCTCCTTCTCCACGCCGCATCGATTTTGATCCCGCCCAGTAGATCCACCAACTCGTCGAGCAGTGGCACGTCCGAGACGGTCCAGGCCCGGCCGTCCCGACGGAACAACGACTCGTCGGCGCCCGCGGCCGCGAGCCGTTCGGGCGACTCGTAGAGTGCCCCGAGCAGTGCCTCCGGAGTCAGCTCCGGCCACAGCTCGTTCAGGGCGGCCTTGAACCCGTCGTGATCCTCGAGCTCGTCGAGCAGTTCGGCGCGCAGATGCTCCCATGCCTGTTTGTCGTCACGGGTCAACCAGCCCTTGCCGATTCGGGCGATCGCCCGTTCGGTGAGCACCCAGGTGATCACATCGACGAACACCGTCCGGGCATCGTTGTGCGGCACCCCGGCATCGCGGGCCTCCTGGATCGCCCAGGCGGCGGCCTCGGTGTTGATCTCAACGGTGACATCGGCCAGTTTGATCGGCAACGGCTCCTCGGGGGTGCGCTGCCGGTCGGCCACGGCGGCCGCCAGCACGTCGAGCATCTGCAGAGAACCCTTGGCCCGCGCGGCATCCGGGGCATCCTCGGCGGTGATGTGCAGCCCGGGGACGAGGTCGCCGGTCGTCATGAACACCACGTTGGTCTCGCCGAGGGACGGCAGCACCCGGCCGACGTGGTTGAGGAACGCCGGGCTCGGGCCGATCACCAGGACGCCATGCCGCTCCATCCGCTCACGCTGGGTGTAGAGCAGGTAGGCCACCCGGTGCAGCGCCACGACCGTCTTCCCGGTGCCGGGCCCGCCCTCGATGACCAGAACTCCGGATTGGTCGAGCCGGATGATCTCGTCCTGCTCGGCCTGGATCGTCGCGACGATATCGCTCATACCCTCGGTGCGTGGGGCGTTGACGGCCGCGAGCAGCGCCGCATCCCCCCGTTCGCCGGCATCGGGCCGGCCGAGCACCTCATCGGTGAACTCCAGGATCTTCCGCCCGCGGGTGTGGAACTGGCGCCGGCGGCGCATGTTCTCCGGGCTGGCCGCGGTGGCCACATAGAAGGGGCGTGCGGCGGGCGCGCGCCAGTCCAGCAGCAGGGGTTCGTAGTCGTTCTCGTTGTCGAACAGGCCGATGCGTCCGATATAGGAGCGTTCGCCCTCGGTGCTCTCCAGCTGGCCGAAGCACAGCCCGCTGTCGGCGACGTCGAGCCGGCCGACCTCCTTGCCCAGCGCGCGCACGTGTGCGTCACGGCTGACCAACGTGGCACCGTCCTGCTTGTCGATATCGCTGCGCAGGGCGGAGTTGTAGAGGTCCTTGGCTCGCTCCCGCTCGCCGTCCAGCCGTGCGTACAGTGCGGCCACGTACTCACGCTCGGCCTGCAGTTCTGCTTGGTAGTCCTGGGTTGTCATGTGCCCCTTGTTATTTCGTACGGTATGTATCATGCGCCCAGCAGCATCTTTGCGGCCGTTGCCGCCCCGTCGGTGCGAATGGCGCCGGCCACGGCGATCGCTCTGTTTCCGGTGTCGGGGGTCAGTACCAGCGTAAGCGCCTCGGCGAGTGAGTGGACGGTCGGCGTCGGACCGTCGTGCGCGACCCCGATGCCGAGATGCGCGACCCGGCCTGCCCAGTAGGGCTGATCGACGATCTGGGGGATCACCACCTGCGGTGCGCCGGCCCTGGCGGCCGTCGTCGTCGTGCCGGCGCCACCGTGGTGCACCACCGCGGCCACCCGGCGGAACAGTGCCTGCTGGTTGACCTCCCCGATGACGAAGACGTCCGGGTCGGTGGTGGTCAGGCCTGCCCATCCGCTGCTCAGCAGCACGCGGCGGCCCCGCGTCCGGACCGCGTCGATTGCGACCTGTGCCGCATCGGCCGGCGCCGTCACACTGCCGAAGCCGACGTACACCGGCGGCGCCCCCGCATCGAGGAAGGCCTCCAGTTCGGGCGGCAGCGGGCGGTCGTCCGGCACGATCCAGGCCCCGGTCTGCACGACGTCCACGCCGGGGCTCGGCTGCCACGGGCTGAGTACCGGGTCGACCGCGAGCCACGGGGTGGCGGTGAAGGTGTGGTCGCGGACATCGGGCACCGATGGCAGGCCGGCATCCGTGCGGTGTTCGTTGAGCGCCGGCCCGTAGAGCACCTGGATCTTCTCGGCGTCCAGATCCCACAGCACCCGGTTGTCGGTCTCGCCCTCGGGGAACGGCTTGCCCGGCCGCGGCAGCGGACGGTAGTGCGGTGAGGGCAGCACCTGCGGGGTGAACATCACGCACCGGTAGGGCACGTCGAGCAGTTCGGCGACCGAGCGCATCCCGGCAGGCATCAGGCCGGTGGCGACGATCGCGTCGCACCCGCGGGCGGCGTCCAACGTCGCGAACTGACTGGCCACCAGTGCCGCGGCGAGCGCCGGCGCATCCTGATGGGTGGCCTTCTTCACGTGCACCAGTTCGCGCACCGACGGCCCGGTGGGCACCAGGGGCACCCCGGCCGCGTCGAGCAGATCGGCGAAGTCCGGCGGTGCGCAGACGATCGCTTCGGAGCCCTGCGCCTGCAGTTGCAGTGCCAGCGCCAGCAGCGGTTCGATATCCCCGCGTGAGCCGAATGTGTAGAGCATGACGCGCATCCAGTTACCCCCTGAAGTCGTGAGTTTTCGTTCAGGCGAAGGATTTTGCGGTATGACCGGGGTCTTGCCGCAAGCCCGGGGGTGCGCTATACATTGAGAGTGGGAAGGCGCGGGTGCCTTCCTTTTTTTGTGCCCGGATGACAGGCACCCGCTCAACGACAGCGACCCACCGCCCTTTTTAGGGCGATGGGTCGCGGTGCGGTGTTTCTGTCAGCGCTGGGTGCCGGAACGCACGCCCAGCAGAACGTCTTCCCAGCCGGGAATCGTGGGCTTGGCCTTGCGGGCGCGGCGAGGCTTGGGTGCCGGCTCCTCGTCCAGGTCGGCCTCTTCGGTGGGTGCGGCCGGGGTGGACTGGGCTGCCGGCGCGGGTGCCTGCGGAGCAGCGGGGGCCGGGGCCGCGCCCGCCGGGGGTGCCGCGGCAG
>JBPPMV010000167.1:0-3714 GCA_051306235.1 Mycobacterium sp.
CGATCCCGCCCGCGCCGACCGCCAAACGCCCGCGGCGTGCCCGCCGCTGGGGCGCGGTCCTGCTGGCGGTACTCCTGCTGGTACTCAGCGCCGGAGTCGCCGGCGGACTCTGGCTGGACTCGACACTGCAACGCGCAGCCGTGCTCGCCGACTACCCCGACCGGCCACCGGCGGGACGTGGCACCACCTGGCTGCTGGTGGGCTCCGACAGCAGGCAGGGATTGTCCGTCGACGAGCAGGGCACGCTGGCCACCGGCGGCGACACCGGGAACGGGCGCACCGACACGCTGCTGCTGCTGCACATCGGCGCACCGTTCTCCGGCACGACACCGACGCTGGTGTCGCTGCCCCGGGACTCCTACGTGCCGATACCGGGCTACGGCGAGGACAAGATCAACGCCGCCTACGCCTTCGGGGGTGCACCACTGCTTGTGCAGACCGTCGAGCAGGCCACCGGGATTCGCCTCGATCACTATGCCGAGGTCGGGTTCGGCGGTTTCGCAGCCCTCGTCGACGCGGTGGGTGGAGTGACGATGTGTCCCACCGAACCGATCAGTGATCCGCTGGCCGGTATCGACCTGCCGGCCGGTTGCCAGGAACTCGACGGGCGCAACGCCCTCGGGTTCGTCCGCTCCCGGGCCACCGCCCGGGCCGACCTGGACCGGATGACCAATCAGCGGGCCTTCATGTCCGCGCTGCTGCAGCGCGCCCTCAGCCCGGCCGTGCTGCTCAATCCGCTGCGGTGGTACCCGATGGCCCATGCCGCTACCGGGGCGGTCACCCTCGATCAGGGCGGTCATGTCTGGGACCTGGCCCGACTCGGCTGGGCCCTTCAGGACGGTCCCACCGCCACCACCGTCCCGATCGCCGAATACACGACCAGCGATGTCGGATCGATCGTGGTGTGGGACAGCGAAGCCGCGGGACGCCTGTTCTCCGCGCTGGCCGCGGACACCGCCGTCCCGGCCGATGTGATCGACACGGACGGTCCCTGATGCTTCAGCAAACTTTTTCGACGGTGTGTAACCGCGATCACAGCGGTTAGGAATGGCTAACCTGATTAAGGGTCACCTTGGATGACACGCCGTCTGACCTGGCCTATTGTGGTGATCATGAGTGACGTCAACGCACATGACACCAAGTTCAATGGCCTGCTCCGCGAGCAAATTCGCAGTGAGTTCACCGCCTCGCAGCAGTACGTCGCCATCGCCGTGCATTTCGACGGTTCGGACCTGCCGCGACTGGCCGCGCACTTCTACGCGCAGGCCGTCGAGGAACGCAATCACGCCATGATGCTGGTGCAGTACCTGCTCGACCGTGACGTCAATGTCGAGATCCCCGGTATCGACGGGGTACAGAACCAGTTCGACACACCCGCGCAGGCGCTGCGACTGGCCCTCGAACAGGAGCGCACCGTGACCGAGCAGGTCACCCGGCTGGCCAGCGTCGCCCGCGAAGAGGGCGACTACCTAGGCGAGCAGTTCATGCAGTGGTTCCTCAAGGAGCAGGTCGAAGAGGTCGCCACCATCATGACGCTGGTGCGCATCTCCGAGCGTGCGGGCGCCAACCTGTTCCACCTGGAGGATTTCGTCGCACGCGAGATGTCCGGTGCCACAGCCGATCCGAACGCGCCGAAGGCCGCCGGCGGCAATCTCTGATCCTTAAAGCCCTGATCCTTAAAGCCCTGATCTTTCCAACCCCGATCAGTCGAGACCGGCTCCGGTGAGCCCGTTCTCCAGCCAGTCCTTGGTACGGCCGGGATGATTGGTGGCCACCCACGCCACCCCGACGTCCCGGCAGTACCGGACATCCTCGTAATGGTCGACGGTCCAGCAGTACAGCGCACGGCCCTGTGCGGCCGCACGATCCACCAGTTCCGGATGCTCGCGCAGGGTGGCGATGGACGGGCCCACCGCGGTCGCCCCGACCGTGGTGGCGGCACCGCCGCCGAGATAACGCGAGGTATCGCCGAGCAGAACCGTCGGCAACATCGGCGCGGCACGTCGTATCCGCCAGACCGCGGCGGCCGAGAACGACATCACGACGGCCCGGGCCAGATCGGCCGACGCCGGTGCGGCGATCCCGTACCGGTGCAGTAGCGCCAGCACCTTGCTCTCCACCAGGGCCCCGTACCGAACCGGGTGCTTGGTCTCGATGAAGATCTTCACCGGACGCTTCGAGTCGAGCACCAGTGTGAGCAGGGTGTCGAGTGTCAGCAGCCCGGTGTCACCGCCGGAACCGCTGTCCCGCCAGCCCGCGTGCCAGGACCCGTAGTCGAGCTCACGCAGCTGCGCGAGCGTCATCTCCGAGACCAGCCCGGAGCCGCTCGAGGTCCGATCCACCCGGCGGTCGTGCACGCAGACCAGGTGACCGTCGCGGGTGAGCCGGACGTCGCACTCGACGCCGTCGGCGCCTTCCTGCAGGGCTAGTTCGTAGGCGGCCACGGTGTGCTCGGGCCTGTCGGCGGAGGCACCCCGGTGCGCCACGACGAAGGGATGACCCGTCGTGGCCCCGGTAGCGTCAGCGTCCCCCGCGGTCATATGTCTATGCTGCCGGGTTCCGGTCCTCGGCCTCAACCGGAACGGCGGATCCGTCGGCAGCCGGCTGTTCGGGTTGCCGACCCTCTGCCGGTTGACCACCCGCGACCATCACCCAGCGTCGCGACGGCCGGTTCACCGGCTGCCGCTCGAAGGCCTCGTACACCTGCATGACGAGCAACAGTGCCGCCAGCGCGATCAGATAGGCGATCGTGGTGGTCACCGTGTTGTCGGCGATGCGTTGCGCCCCGTCATAGAAGATCGTGAGAACCGTGGTCACCAGCGAGGCCGTCGACAACGCGTAGCTGAAGAACCAGGTGATCCACCAGCTGATGATGCGCAACCCGCTGCGCTGTTCGGCACGGGCGAGTTCGATCACGAACACCGGTGCCAGCACCAGGTTCACCACCGGGATGAGGCAGCCGGCCCACAACTCCCGGGGTGAGCGGGGATCGGGGCTGCCCAGATGGGCGTATGCCGCGGCCCGCCGGGCGATCAGCCAGTTCGTCAGGATCAGTGCGGACGCCACCACCGCGAAGAACGCCAGCACGCTGGCCGCCACCGGCAGCCAGGTCGCCAGCCCCGCCACGATCGGATCGAGCAACACCGTCCGGTTGATCAGCAGCAGCCCGTACCTGATGACATGCAGCAGGGCGGCAGCGCCGAGCAGCACCATCGTGACGACGAGAGTCCGACGGACCGTGACCGGCGACGGGGCACTGCGCTCCGGAGTGTCCCCGGGCACCTCCTCGCCGAACCGCTCGTAGAGGCCCCAGCGTGGAGTGACGGCGTAGCGCGGTGTCGGACCCAGCGGAACACGCCGGGGGCGCGGCGGCGGCGGTGCACCGGGCCGCACCGCGATCCACCGGAATCCGGCGGGCGGCCGTCCCGGCTGCCCGGAAGTGGGGCGGTCCGCGACGGTTGACGCGGCGTCCTGCGCGCTCGGGGCCATCAGCGTGCCCCGGCAGCGTGGACACCAGACCCGCTGGCGGTCGCGTACGTTCCACCGCGTCCCGCATTGGGCACAGACCTGGATCACTCGACCAGCCTACGACGTGTTCAGACGGTGCCGACGTTGCCGTCGGCGGTGTTCACCGGTCGCCCGGCCTGCGCCCAGGACAACATGCCGCCCGCCACGTTGATCGGTTCGAAGCCGTTGCGGGCCAGATACTGCGCC
>JBPPMV010000168.1:0-2331 GCA_051306235.1 Mycobacterium sp.
AATGTGGGCTGCCCCAGCGATCGCGTCCAGGGCGGGCAGTTCGGCGCCTGTCTCATGGCCGAGCCGGCACGGGTCGCCGACTGCGTTGCGGCCATGACGGCGGCCGTGCGGATACCGGTCACGGTCAAGACCCGCCTGGGCATCGACGATCTGGACAATGACGCCCATTTGCATCACTTCGTCGCCACCGACGCTACCGCCGGTTGCCGGACCTTCATCATTCATGCCCGCAAGGCCTGGCTGAAAGGCTTGAGCCCCCATGAAAACCGCACCGTTCCCCCGCTTCAGTACGAACGGGTACATCGACTCAAGGCCGCGATGCCCCATCTCGAGATCATCCTGAACGGCGGCTTGACCGATCTCGACGCCGCCCGCGCCGCAGGCGAAAGTTTGGATGGCGTCATGCTGGGCCGCGCGATCTATGACAGCCCGTATCGGCTCGCGGGCGTCGACGCCTGCTTTTATGGGGACGCCCATCCCGTCCCGGATCGTGTTGACGTGGTGCATGCCTATGGGATCCATGCACAGAATGAATTGACATCCGGTACGTCGCTCAATGCCTTGACGCGGCCGCTGTTGGGGCTATTCAACGGCCTGCCCGGCGCACGCGCCTTCCGGCGCCATTTGAGCGAACAGGCTTGCCGACCCGGCGCCGGTTGGGCTGTGGTGGAACAGGCCCTTGCGGCATTTTGTCGCGCAGACGTGCCGGTCCAGAGCGCTTCAAGCGGGTGAGGGGAGCGGTGCCAGTCGAGACGGCTGGGGGAAATTGCGGGAGAGACAGAATGGGAACGGTCCTGTTGACCGTCATGGATGCGACCGGTTGGTGCATTGCCCGGTTGCCCCCTGCAATAGGCCAGATTTCCAGCCGCATGCTGGCTTTCTTCCTGGAAAGAATCGGTCTGGGCAGGACTTCGTTCAGCGCCTCCCTGGCCGCCTGTTTCCCGGATCGGGATCTTGATTGGCAGACGCGAACACACCGCGTCCATCTTCGGCGTCGCCTCCGGGGAATCTTCGAGTTGATCGAATCGCTTTGGGCGGATCCGGCGCGTGTGACGGGTCGGGTTCACATCGTCGGCTGGCCGCAGCTTGTCGCCTTGCAACGCCGGGGCGTGCCCGTGATCCTGTTGGCGGGGCATTTCATCGGTCTGCCGCTGGCAGTGCGCGCGCTGGCCGAGCGGGTCCCGCTGCAAGTCGTCGCGCGCATGTTCAGGCATCGCCTGTTCCAGCAATTGCTCGCACGTTTGGGTCACCGCACAGGGGGCGGACTGATCGATGGCGCGGATGGCCGGGCCATTTGCCGCAGCCTGATGCGGGGCGAAACGATACTCATCCTGGCTGACTACGGGATGGCGGGCGCCAGCCAGTCGGCTGCCTCACACGCCGTGTCGCGACTGGCGCAGCGCAGTGGCGCCGTGGTGCTCCCCCTGCATTACCATCGCCACGGCAGAGCGCATCAACTGTGCGTGGGGACGCCATTGCCCTTGGCCGGGCTGACAGCGGAAGCCTTGCAGTCGCTGTATACGGCTTGGATCCAGGAATCTCCTGCCGAGTACCTCTGGCCACACGGCCCGTAATCTACGGGATAGGCAATCCTTCCGGTTGCGATACGTCAGTGGTCGATGAGGACACGGCTTGTCCCGTGGCGACCCGTAAAGCATGGAGCAGCGCCTCGTCCGGTTCCCCATCAATGGGCAGGCCGGAACGACGCTGGAAATCGCGGATGGCAGCGCGCGACTCCGCGCCCACGACGCCGTCAAGCCGCGCAATGGGATACCCCAGGGTCTTCAGGTGCGCCTGCATTTCGCGCCCATCCGCGCGGCGATAGCGGGTCACCCGTGGCGCCTGGGCATGGAGCGCTGGGGCACCCGCCAGCCGATCCGCCAGCAGGCCCACGGCCAATGCATAGCTGGTGGATGCGTTCCAGCGCATGATCACGCGAAAATTGGGGTAGGTCACGAATACCGGCCCGCTCGCGCCACCCGGTGCGAGCAAGGCAACGGGAGTGGCCCGATCCGGCAAGGGTGTCGCGTCCACACGCCGCACGCCCAACTGGCTCCATTGGGCGATCGGTTTGGGTTCCTTGTAGCCTGCATAGCCGAGGACCGAAGCATCGCTTAGCCTGACCTCCTCCCCCCAGCGATCGCCACTGCGCCATCCCATGCGACTGAGATAGTTGGCCGCGGACGCAAAGGCATCGGGCAGGCTGCGCCACAGGTCGATGCGGCCGTCCCGGTCATAGTCGACGGCGTAATGGCGCATGGTGGTGGGCATGAATTGGGTATGCCCCATCGCGCCTGCCCAGGAACCCCGTAAATCCGCCACATCCAGTCG
>JBPPMV010000169.1:0-9888 GCA_051306235.1 Mycobacterium sp.
TCCGTGGAGTGGTAATGACGTTACCACGATCGTCAGATGGGGTGACCGGGGTCGCGCAACAGGGTTCGCACACAGAAGTCGAAGATGTGCGTTCCGTCGATCGGCGCGCCGTTGAGCTCGGCGCCGAGTACACGCAGCCGCAATGCTCCGAGCACCGTCTGCATGATCAGCGCCGAGGTCGTATCGGTCTCGGTGGCGGGCGTCTCGCGGAATACCCCCTCGGCGATGCCGCCGGCGATGATGTCGCTGATCAGCACGTGCAGCGGAGCCAGTACGCGGGCGTACTCGCGGGGCAGCGTCTCGGCGAGGTGATCGTTGTAGAAGGTGAGTCCGCGGTTGATGCTGTCCTGCTTGGTCGACGCGGCCGGGGCGCTGATCCTGGCGATCAGGGTCCGCAGCGCGGTGACCGCGTCCAGGCCCTGCAGTTCGGCGCGCCAGCGGGCCGCGGACTCCGACATGATCCTGTCGACCAGCGCGAGCAGCAGCTCGTCCTTGGTCGAATAGTGCTGGTAGAACGACCGCAGCGACGTCTTGGACCGTTCGACGACGGCCAGCACGGTGAAGTCGGTGCGGCCCGTCTCGCCGAGGATCTCCAGAGCGGACTTCATGAACCGGGCGGGCCGCGACTCGGCTTCCTCGGTGCCCGCCGACGACGGGCGCCCCGTGGACTTGGCCATCTGCGGGACCCCCTGGACAGTGTTCGCGGACTTTTCTCGAGCCATGTATGCAAGCATTGCGCGACCCGTGAGAATGACGTTACCGTTTTTGTAGAGCCATCAGGAAGGGACGCATGACGACTTCGGACAAGACAACTTCGGACCACGCGCAAGATCAGGTGCTGTGGACGCTGGAAGGGCTGCTGGAGCTCTTCGAGCCGCAGTCCGACGGGGAGAACCGATTCATCGCGCAGACCGGACTGGCCGGCGCCGACGATCGTCAGGTGGTCGAGGGCACCCAGGTGCTGGCCCAGGCGATTGTCGCGGTGGCGAAACGTTTTCCGGAGAAGTCGGTGCGGTCGGCCTATGCCGTCTTCGCGCGCGTCGTGCTGGTCGGACCGCCGGTCGAACTCGATATCGATGTGGTCTCCGAGGGTCGCTCGACGGCGACGGCAGTGGTGACCGCCTCGCAGAACGGCAAGCGCTGCATCACCATCACCGTGCTGGCCGATGTGCCCTCCGGTGACGTCATCCGGCACCACCTGCCGCGCCCCGACGTCACCGCACCAAAGGACGCGAACGAGGGTGCGATGCCGATGACCGGGAGGCAGCTCAAGCTCGTCGACGTCGTCGACGTCAACAGCCCCGACGAGGTCGGCCCGCCCGAACTGTTCGCCTGGCTGCACTACGATCCGATCCCGGCCCGTGACGAACTGGCCAAGGCTCTGATTGCGTATTTCACCGGACACCTGGGGATTTCAACCACCATGCGCGCCCACGAAGGTATCGGCACTGCTCAGGCACACCTGACGGTGTCGACCGCCCCGATGACGATCTCGGTCAGCTTCCATGAGCCCGTGCAGTGGCAGGGCTGGTTGCTCTACGGTCACGAGAGCACCCAGGTCGGTGCCGGTATGTCCTATGTGCGCGGCACCGTGCACACCGAGGAGGGCGAACTGCTCGCCTCGTTCAGTCAGGACGGGCTGATCCGCCCGCTGCGCACCACCGACACCGGTATCAAGGAGCAGTCGCGGCTGTAGCTCAGATCTTGAGATACCCCTTGTCCGCGGGGATCTGCGCGGCGGTCACCAGCGATGCGCCGTCGCCCGCCAGCCACAGCACGATATCGGAGACCAGGTCCGGTGCGGCCAGCGAATCAGTGGGCAGCGCGCCGGGTGAGAAGCTGTGGATGTAAGTCTGGTGATCGGCGAACACCTGGTACATCGAGGTGTCGTTGCCCATCGGGGTGTCGGTGCCGTACGGGTGCACGGAGTTGACCCGGATGCCGTACTCGCCCAACTCGATTGCGAGCGAGTTGGTCAGGGCGACGACCCCGAACTTGGTCGCGCAGTAGTGCCCGCAACCCGGCACCGCCTTGATCCCGGCAGCGGAGCTGATGTTGATGATGGAGCCGCCGTTACCCGCATCGATCATGGGTGGGACGACCGCCTTGATGGTGTTCCAGACCCCGGTCAGGTTTGTGTCGAGCACGTCCTGCCACTGCTGCGGCGAGATCTCCCACAGCCGGCCCCAGTTCATCACTCCCGCGTTGGCGACGACGATATCGAGCCTGCCGAACTGTTCGACGGCCTCGGCGACGACGCGCTGCTGGCCTTCGAGATCGCGGACGTCGACCTCCTTCGCGACGATCTTGCGGCCCTCGGCCTCGACCAGGCTGACCGTCTCGGCGAGTTCCTCCGCGGTGGCGGGTGCGTAACCGTTGTGTGCGGCGACCGGTCCGCACGCGTCGATCGCGACGATATCGGCACCGGCGCGCGCCAACCGCACGCAGTGCGAGCGGCCCTGTCCGCGGGCGGCTCCGGTGACGTAGGCGACGCGCCCGGCCAGCGGTGAATCGAATGTGCTCATGCGGGCTGCTCCTGGGATGGTGCCGACACCATGCGTCGGCTGAACCGGTAGTCGGTCAGTGGTCCGCGCCGGGCGAACCACCGCGAGCCGGTGATGGTCTGCGGCCGGTGGTAGACGGTCTCGCCGCGCGAGTTGACGAAGTAGGTACGCAATCCCGGGTTGCAGTCGGTGAAGTACAGATGTGCGGTCTTGCCGCGCCGGGTCATCGTGCTGTGCCAGCGGTCGAACGCATCCTGGGTCACCGCGGCGACCTCGGATCCCCGGCCTCGGGTCTCGGCGATCACCCGGGCGGCATGCAACGCCATCGTCTCGACGAAATCGCACCAGGCGAAGCCGACGAACCCGTTGGGCCCGACGATCTCCCACCGGTTGGGCAGTCGGGGATGGGCGGTACCGCCGTAGCTGGCCATCCCGTGTGACCGGTAGTACTCGGCGAGATCGAACCCGTCGGTCCCCAGAACCGTTCCCGGGCGGTAGGTTTCAGGATCTGTCCACAACTCGTAGCCGGTCGCCAGCACCAGCAGATCGGCGGGCCGTTCCACACCGTCGGCGGTGCGGACGCCCGTCGGGGTGATCCGTTCGATGGGTGTGGTGATCAACTGGGTGTTCGCATTGTTCAGCGCCCGGAAGAACGCGCTGGAGATCACCGGTCGTTTGGCCAGGATCCCGTAGCGCGGCAGCAGCGCCGCCCTGGTCGCGCGGTCGCGCACCGTGGTTCGCAGCAGTAATCGATACAGCAGCCGGCAGTACCCGTCATACCAGGGCATCAGTCGCACCAGCAGGCGGTCGGGCAGTCGGGCGAGGACATGCACGACCGGCGCGATCAGCGCGGCGTCCATGACCACCCGGCCCGCGGCGTTCACGGCGGGGAACACGCCCGGCAGGCGCAGGATTCGGCGCATGAGCGGGGGTAGATCGAAATCGATCTTGGGTAGCACCCAGCCCGCGGTGCGTTGGTAGATATCGACGCTGCCCGCGATGGGAGACAGCGCTGCAGAGATCTGCACACCGCTGGACCCGGTGCCGATCACGGCGATGCGTTTGTGCGCCGTGTCATAGGAGTCGTCCCAGGCGTTCGGGCGCAGGATGGTCCCGGCGAAATCCTGCGCGCCGTCGATGTCCACCGTCTGCCGGGCGTTGACGTAACCGCCCACCGAACTGATCAGGAAGCGGACGGTCATTGGCGCCCGGCCACGGATGCTCAGGTGCCAGAGTCCGGACTCGTCATCCCAACGTTGTTGCACCACTTCGGCTTCTGCGATCAGGTGCTCGTAAAGTCCGAGGTGCGCCGCGGTATCGCGCAGATAGCGGTGCAGCTCTGGGCCCGGCGCGAACAGGCGTGACCAGTCCGGGTTCGGGGCAAAGGACAGCTGATACCAGAGGCTGGGGATGTCGACGGCGAGCCCCGGGTAGTGATTGTCCCGCCAGGTTCCGCCGAAGTCGGCACCGCGTTCCAGGAGCACGAAATCGTGGATACCGCGCTGTCGCAGATGATGTGCCGCGGCGATGCCACCGGGGCCTGCGCCGATGATGGCCACCTCGTGGTCGGGTCGGCTCATGTTTGGATTCCCGTCAGACCGTTCACGATGAAATCTCCGGCGAACTTCCGTACCGCCCGCGGATTGTCGAGATTGACTCTCATCGGCGGTAGCAGTTCGAAACTGAAGAGCGTGCGCACGATCCACTCACCGGCGCGCGCCGGGTCGATGCCGACGTCGACCTCGCCACTGCTCTGAGCGGCCTTGACCCGCAGCCGCCACAGGTCCACCGCGCGGCTGACGAGGTCGTCACCGATATTGCGCAGCAGCAGGACCAGGATGCTCTCGTTGATTCCGCCCGCGGTGACGAAATCGGAGCGTTGCCGGTGGGCGCAGATCAGCACCGCGGCAGCGGCCACCTGATCGGCCAAGTGGTCGTGCCCGTCCACCTCGGCGGCCATGGCCTCGACGAAACTATCCGCCAGATGGTCCAGTGCGGCCTTGATGGCGAGGTCGCGGCTGCCGAAGGCGTTGTGCACCGTGCCGCGGGACACGCCGGCCGCCTCGGCCACCGCGGTCAGGCTGAACTGGCGCGGCCCCAGTCGGCGCAGCGTGTCGGAGGTGGCGGCGAGCAGCTCAGGTGAACGCGAGCCGGATCGAGCCATGTTGAACACATTAGCCACATATGTGCAATGTGTTCAGAGAATCAGTGAACTCGGTCCCTGACGTCCCAGGCGTGGTGCACGATATCGTGCAGGTGATAGACGGAGATCGTCGCGATGGTGAATTCGCTTCCGTTGCTGCGTAATCCGCGTCGTTCCCAGTCACTCTCGGCGACCCTGTCGTAACGGTCGGCAACGGTGGCGGCTGCGGCGGACAGTTCACCGGCCACCACGGTGGGATCCTGTGCTCCATAGTCGTCGGCGATCGCCGTGGCGTCTTGATCCCAGTTCGGGAACTGCGGGTCTGTCTCGGTCAGCATCAGTTGCACACGCTGGTCGAAGATGCGGTGCACATCGCGGATGTGGCAGCCGTACTCCAGATGCGACCACACCCCGGGCGCCGGGCGGTGGGCTACACCCGGGCGTGTCAGTCTGCCTGCCCAGTCGGCGGCGTCAGCGCGGATGTGCCGGGCGACGTCGATGGGCGCCACGGTGGCCGGGTCGAAACCGCAGTCCCGGCAGGCCCGGGTCAGCACCCAGGTCCAGTCCTTGTCGTCGGGGATGATGCCGTCTGGGACCACCCCGTCACTCACAGAGCTCCGGGCGCGAAGGTGTCGCATGTGTTCGGGTCGCCGGTCCGGTACCCCTCGGTGAACCACTTCTGCCGTTGCTCGGAAGACCCATGCGTCCACGCCTCGGGATTCACCCGGCCGGTGGCCTGCTTCTGGATGCGGTCGTCACCGACCGAGGACGCGGCCGACAGTGCATCGGCAATATCCTTGTCGCTCAACGGCTCCAGGAACGTCACATCGGTACCCTCCTGCTTGGTGATGGCCGCGTAATGCGCCCACACCCCGGCGTAGCAGTCGGCCTGCAACTCGGTGCGCACACCGCCGCCGGTCGGGCCCTCCGGGTCCTGCTGTGCGCGCCCGAGTACGCCGAGCAGATTCTGCACGTGGTGGCCGAACTCGTGGGCGACCACATACTCCTGCGCCAACGGACCACCGCTGGAACCGAATTGATTCTTGAGCACATCGAAGAAGTCGGTGTCGAAGTAGGCGGTCTGGTCCGACGGGCAGTAGAACGGGCCGACCTCGCTGGTGGCCGGACCGCAACCGGTCTGCACCGAGCCGGTGAACAACTGGACCTGCGGGCGCCGGTAGCCCTCAAGCTGTTGCGCCCACACCGCGTCCACCGAGTTGCCGGTGGCGATCACCCGGCATTGCACGATCGCGTTGGCGTCGGCGCCGGTCTTGCACTGACTCAGATCGAACCCCGGAGCGGAAACCCCTTCGGCGTCATATCCGCCGCCCTGGGTCTGGGGCATCACGCTGCCGGGATCCACCCCGAGGAAGAGTGCGACCACGAGGATCAGCAGCCCGCCGAGGCCGCCACCGACGGCGATCCCGCGTCCCCCGCCACCTCCGCCGCGACGGCCCCCGCTGCTCGAGGTGGTGCTCGTGTCGATCTGCATAACCTCGTTGAAGGTCATCGTCCCCACCAACCCATCTGCGTGTCGGCACCGTGTCTCGTTCAGGCCGGGTTCAGCTTTCCACACTACGATTTGACCGTGGCCCCAGTCGCCGAACTCTCGACGATCGTGGCAACGTCGCACGGCCTGCTCCGTGGCACCACCGAGGGTGGGGTCGGGGTCTGGCGCGGCGTTGCCTACGCCGAACAACCGCTCGACGATCTGCGTTTCGTGGCACCCCGGCCGTTGACGCAGTGGTCGGGGGTGCGGGACGCGATCGATCACGGTCCGCTGCCGCCGCAGGGGCGGTCGTTCGTCGGTGGTGGACGCGATGACCCCAAGATGCGCGACGAGGCCTGCCTGACCGTCACCGTCTGGTCACCCGATGTGTCCGCAGCGCTACCCGTGATGGTGTGGATTCCCGGCGGGGCCTTCGTCTACGGCGCCGGGCAGCTGCAGCTCTACAACGGCTCACGACTGGCCGCCAACGGCAATGTGGTGGTGGTCAACGTGACCTACCGGCTCGGTGTGTTCGGCGGTTTCGAACTCGGCGATCTGGGGGAGGGTTTCGATGACAACCTCTGTCTGCGTGACCAGCTGGCCGCGCTGCGCTGGATCCAGGAGAACATCGCCGCGTTCGGCGGCGACCCCGACCAGGTGACGGTGTTCGGGGAGTCGGCGGGGGCGACCTCGGTACTGGCGCTGCTGGCCAGCCCGGCCGCCGAAGGTCTGTTCGGCCGAGCGATCGCGCAGAGCCCAGCGCTGCCCCTGATCGCCGACCGCGAGACCAGAGCACGCCAATCGCACGCCTTCCTGGCCGAACTCGGCGTCGGCGCCGGCGAGCTCAAAGCACTCCCGCAGCGCCGGCTGCGCCGCGCGGCGGGCCAGATCCAGCAGCAGAGCGCGGCCCAGACCCCGATGCTGGCTTTCGGTCTGACCTACGGTGTCGACCTGCTCCCGGACCATCCGATCGATGCCGCCCGGGCGGGTGCGGTGGTGCGGGTGCCGCTGATCATCGGCACCAACAGTCACGAGGCGTCGATGTTCGCCTGGGGCAAGCCACCGATGCTGCCCACCACCGCCGCCGGTGTCGACGGGTTCTTCGCGCGCGTTGCGCCGCAGGCCCGCGACCGGGTGCTGGCCGCCTATCCGGGGTTTCCGCGTAGGCGCGCGCTGGTGGACTTCGGTTCCGATGCCATGTTCGGTGCGCCCACCTGGGCTTTCGCCGATGCTTACAGCGGTGACGCGCCCACTCACGTCTACCGCTTCGACCACACCACCTGGACACTCAAGGCGTTGGGCCTGGGTGCGACGCACGGCAGCGAGATCGTGCACATCCAGCACAGCTACAGCTCATATCTGGGGCGCAAATTGCATCCACTGGGTCGGCGGGTGCAGCCCTCGGTGGGCAGGCGGATGCAGCGGACCTGGCTGGACTTCGCGACCACCGGGCTGAGCGATTGGCCGTGCTACGACGCGCAGGCCCGGCGCACGCTGGTGATCCGCTCGACCCGTGATGTCACCGTCGAGGACCCGGACGGCATCCGCCGGGCGGCGTGGGACGGGGTCTATTAGGCCCGGGTGTAGCGCTCGTCGGTGTAGCGGCGCAGGTTGTGCAGGAATCGCTGAAACAGCCACGCCATCACCGGTTTGGCCGCCGTCATGCCCAGCTTGGCGGCGCTGCCCTTGGGCTTCATCGCCATCACCCAGGTGAGGTGGCAGCCCCCGTCGGTCGGCACGATCCAGTAGTCCTCGGCGAAGGCCGCGATGCTGGTGGTCGACGCATCGTTGAAGCGGAAAGCCATGTGACTGTGCGGTTCCCACGCCAGGAACTCTTCGTCGCCGATGATGCCGCCGCGCATGGTGACGGTGCGGGTGGTGCCGATGTCATAGGGCTGCGGGCTGGTCCAGCTCACGTTGGTGATGACGGTGGCCCACTGCGGCCAGGACTCGGCGTCGGAGAGCACCTCGAACACCTGCTCGGGGGTGACGGCGAGGTCGACGGTGCTGACGAAGCGGAACGGTGCGTCGGAGATGAAGTCCAGGTCCACTCGCTCGCACGGGTACATTTTCGCCACCTGCTGACCCTAGCCGGGCCGGTGACCAGCCGCGGACTGCGGTCGTCGGTCGTTCGAGGCGCCGCACTAGACTCAGCAGTCGTCTCACCCATCTTCATGAGGAGTTTTTGTGCTGCGCAGTCATGCCGCCGGTTCGTTGCGGTCCACCGACGCCGGACAGACGGTGACCCTGGCAGGCTGGGTGGCGCGGCGCCGAGACCATGGCGGCGTCATCTTCATCGATCTGCGTGACTCGTCCGGAACGGCCCAGGTGGTCTTCCGTGATGCGGGCGTGCTGGAGCAGGCACACCGGCTGCGCGCCGAGTTCTGCGTCGCGGTGACCGGTGTCGTCGAGGTCCGACCCGAGGGCAACGCGAACACCGATATCGCCACCGGTGAGATCGAGGTCAACGCCACCGAGCTGACGGTGCTGGGGGAGAGCGCCCCGCTGCCGTTCCAGCTCGACGAGACGGCCGGCGAGGAGGCGCGTCTGCGCTACCGCTACCTGGATCTGCGCCGCGAAGGCCCCGGCAACGCAATCCGGTTGCGGTCCAAGGTCAATGCCGCGGCCCGCGGGGTGCTCGCCGAGCACGACTTCGTGGAGATCGAGACCCCGACCCTGACCCGGTCCACCCCGGAGGGCGCCCGCGACTTCCTGGTACCCGCACGCCTGCAGCCCGGCTCCTTCTACGCGTTGCCGCAGAGCCCGCAGCTGTTCAAGCAGCTGCTGATGGTCGCAGGCATGGAGCGCTACTACCAGATCGCGCGCTGCTACCGCGATGAGGATTTCCGCGCCGACCGCCAGCCCGAGTTCACCCAGCTCGATATGGAGATGAGCTTCGTCGACGCCGACGATGTCATCGCGGTGTCCGAGCAGATCCTGCAGGCGCTCTGGAAGCTGGTCGGTCACGAACTGCAGGTACCGCTGCCGCGGATCAGCCACACCGAGGCGATGCGCCGGTTCGGTTCCGACAAGCCCGACCTGCGCTTCGGGGTCGAACTGGTGGAATGCACCGACTACTTCTCCGACACCACGTTCCGGGTGTTCCAGGCGCCGTACGTCGGCGCGGTGGTGATGGCGGGCGGGGCGTCGCAGCCGCGCCGCACCCTCGACGGCTGGCAGGAGTTCGCCAAGCAACGCGGCCATAAGGGCCTGGCCTACGTGCTGGTCGGCGAGGACGGTGAACTGGGTGGTCCCGTCGCCAAGAACCTCACCGATACCGAACGGGCCGGTCTGGCCGCCCACGTCGGCGCCGCCCCCGGTGACTGCATCTTCTTCTCGGCCGGTTCGGCGAAGGCCGGCCGTGCGCTGCTCGGTGCCACCCGCATCGAGATCGCCAAGCGGCTGGACCTGATCGATCCGGCCGCCTGGGCCTTCACCTGGGTGGTGGACTGGCCGCTGTTCGAAGCGGCCTCCGATGCGACCGCGTCCGGAGATGTCGCGGTCGGCTCCGGGGCGTGGACCGCGGTACACCACGCGTTCACCGCGCCCAAGCCCGAATTCGAATCGACGTTCGACACCGATCCCGGTACCGCGCTGGCCGACGCGTACGACATCGTCTGCAACGGTAACGAGATCGGCGGCGGGTCGATCCGTATCCATCGTCGTGACGTCCAGGAGCGGGTGTTCGCGATGATGGGCATCGACCATGCCGAGGCGCAGGACAAGTTCGGATTCTTGTTGGACGCCTTCAC
>JBPPMV010000170.1:0-5705 GCA_051306235.1 Mycobacterium sp.
GCATTCGCCGAAGCCGGTGCAGATGTGGTGATCGCGGCCCGCACCCAGTCTCAGTTGGAGGAGGTCGCCGAGCAGATCGCGGCGGTCGGCAGGCGCGCCCATATCGTGGTCGCCGACCTCGCGCACCCGGAGTCCACCGCGACACTGGCGGCCGCGGCCGTCGAGGCGTTCGGGAAACTAGACATCGTCGTCAACAACGTCGGCGGCACCATGCCCGGACCGCTGCTCAACACGTCCACCAAGGATCTCAAGGACGCTTTCACCTTCAACGTCGGGACCGCCCACGCCCTGACGGTCGCCGCGGTGCCCCTCATGCTGGAGCATTCCGGTGGCGGATCGATCATCAACATCACCTCCACCATGGGCCGGCTCTCGGGCCGCGCATTCGCGGCCTACGGCACCGCCAAAGGCGCGCTCGCGCATTACACCCGACTGTCCGCGTTGGACCTCTGCCCGCGCATCCGGGTCAACGCGATCGCACCCGGCTCGATTCTCACCTCGGCGCTGGACATCCTGGCCTCCAATGACGCCCTGCGGGAGCCCATGGAGAAGGTCACCCCGATGCGCCGACTCGGCGATCCCACCGATATCGCCGCCGCCGCGGTGTATCTGGCGTCACCGGCCGCCAGTTATCTGACCGGCAAGACCCTCGAGGTCGACGGCGGCCTCACCTTCCCGAACCTCGATCTACCCATCCCCGACCTGTAGGAGACCTGCGCATGCCCATTCGAGTTGCCGCGATCGGCACCGGTAACGTCGGCCGGCACGCGCTGGCCCAGCTCATCAATGACGCCCAGTACGAGCTCACCGGCGTCTGGGTGTCCTCGGATGCCAAGGCCGGCAAGGACGCCGGCGAGCTTGCCGGGCTTGATGTTTCGACCGGCATCACCGCCACCAACGATCTGGACGCCATCCTCGCCGAGAAACCGGACTGCGTCGTCTACACGGCGATGGCCGATAACCGGCTGCCGGACGCGCTGGAGGATTACCGCCGCATCCTGGCCGCGGGCGTCAACGTGGTAGCCAGCGCAGCGGTCTTCCTGCAGTACCCGTGGCAGGTGTTACCCGCCGAACTGCTGGAGCCCATCGAAAAGGCCGCCACCGAGGGCGGTGCCAGCATCTTCGTGAACGGGATCGATCCCGGTTTCGCCAATGACCTTCTCCCCCTTGCCCTTGCGGGGACGTGCCAGACCGTCGAGCAGATCCGCTGTATGGAGATCGTGGACTACGCGACCTACGACAGCCCGACCGTCATGTTCGACGTGATGGGCTTCGGCAAGTCCCTCGACGACCTGCCGATGCTGCTGCAACCCGGGGTGCTGAGCCTCGCGTGGGGCTCGGTGGTGCGTCAACTGGCCGCCGGACTGGGCGTCGAACTCGACGAGGTCACCGAGACCCACGTCCGCATCCCGGCCCCGGAGGATTTCGAGATCGCCTCCGGTCACATCGCCGAGGGCACGACCGCTGCGATGCGTTTCGAGGTCCGCGGCATGGTGGGCGGGCACCCGGCGGTGGTGCTGGAGCACATCACCCGGTTGCGCGAGGATCTGTGCCCGGAGTGGCCGCAGCCTGCGCAGGAGGGCGGTTCCTACCGCGTCGAGGTCACCGGAGAACCGTCCTATGCGCTGGATCTGTGCCTGAGCAGCCGCAAGGGCGACCACAACCACGCGGGCCTGGTGGCCACCGCGGCCCGTGTCGTCAATGCGATACCCGCCGTCGTCGCCGCGGCGCCAGGGATCACGACGACCCTCGATCTGCCACTGATCACCGGTAAGGGTTTGTACACGGCACCGTGAGCCACCTGGCGGAATCCAAAGAGTTTCGGCTACCCTAACTTTTCTATTCGATAGTCCGGATGGAAAAGTGAGGGGATGACCGGGTTGCACGACACTACTGCCACGCGGGCACGACCGGGCTGGTACCTGCTCGGGCCGGCCTTCGTCGCCGCCATCGCCTATGTCGACCCCGGCAACGTCGCGGCCAATGTCAGCGCCGGCGCCCAGTACGGATTCCTGCTGGTCTGGGTCATCCTGGTCGCCAATGTGATGGCGGGTCTGGTGCAATTCCTGTCGGCCAAGCTCGGTCTGGTCACCGGACGTTCGCTGCCCGAGGCCATTGCCGACCACACCCGAACCCGCACCCGTATCGCCTACTGGATCCAGGCCGAACTGGTGGCCATGGCCACCGATCTGGCCGAGATCGTCGGTGGAGCGATCGCGCTGTATCTGCTCTTCGACCTGCCGCTGCTGGTCGGCGGGATCATCACCGGCGCGGTCTCCCTCGGCCTGCTGGCAATCCAGAACCGCCGCGGCCAGGGCGTGTTCGAGCGGGTCATCACCGGTCTGCTGCTCGTCATCGCCATCGGCTTCCTCACCAGCCTGTTCGTCGCGCCGCCGTCGGCCGCTGATGTCGCCTCCGGCCTGGTGCCCCGATTCGAGGGGGCGGAAAGCGTCCTGCTGGCCACCGCGATGCTGGGCGCCACCGTGATGCCGCATGCGGTGTACCTGCACTCCGGGCTGGCGCGCGACCGACACGGCCACCCCGATGCCGGCCCGACCCGAAAACGTTTGCTGCGCATCACCAAATACGATGTCGGCCTGGCCATGCTGGTCGCCGGCGCGGTGAACCTGGCCATGCTGCTGGTCGCCGCGACCAATCTGCAGGGCATGGAGAACACCGACTCGATCGAGGGTGCGCATGCCGCGGTCAGCAGCCAGCTCGGACCGACGGTGGCGCTGTTCTTCGCGATCGGCCTGCTCGCCTCCGGGCTGGCCTCCACCTCGGTCGGCGCGTACGCCGGCGCGATGATCATGTCCGGTCTGCTCAAGCGCAGCTACCCCCTGCTGTTGCGCCGGCTGGTCACCCTGATCCCCGCGCTGGTGATTCTGGCCATCGGCGTCGACCCCAGCCGTGCCCTGGTGCTCTCCCAGGTGGTGCTGTCGTTCGGCATCCCGTTCGCGCTGATCCCGCTGATCCGGCTGACCAGCAACCGCGCGCTGATGGGTACCGATATCAACCACCGGGTGACGACGGCTTTAGGCTGGCTGGTGGCCGGTGTCATCTCCGTGCTGAACGTCGTGCTCATTTATCTGACCGTCCGGGGGTGATCGGCGGGCTGGAGCGAAGCGACCCGGGGAGGTGAAATGCTGCAGCATCTCTACT
Source organism: Mycobacterium sp. (assembly GCA_051306235.1). Classification (GTDB taxonomy): domain Bacteria; phylum Actinomycetota; class Actinomycetes; order Mycobacteriales; family Mycobacteriaceae; genus Mycobacterium. The sequence continues at coordinate 3,163 of JBPPMV010000170.1, forward strand.
TCGCGTACGGATCCAATCTGTGCGTGCAGCAGATGGCGCGACGCTGCCCCGATGCCGCCGATCCGCGGCCGGCAACCCTCGCCGACCACGACTGGCTGATCAACGAGCGCGGGGTCGCCACCATCGAAGCGTCCGACGGCGCCGAGGTACACGGGGTGCTGTGGAGACTCAGCGATCACGACCTCACCGTGCTCGACAGCGCCGAAGGCGTCCCGGTGCGCTACCGCCGCGACCAACTCATCGTGCACACCGCCGACGGCCCCGGCCCGGCCTGGGTCTACATCGATCCCCGCGTCGAGCCCGGGCCACCCAGACCCGGTTATCTGGAGCGCATCATCGACGGCGCGCGGCACCACGGCCTGCCCCAACGCTGGGTCGACTTCCTGCACAGGTGGGACCCGGCCGGCTGGCCGAACCGCGATGACCCCGCCGATCACCCTGCCCCGCAATCACTTTCCGATCTGCTGGCCGACCCGAACATCGTCGAGACCTGCACGCTGGCCTCCCGGTTCGGCTTCCTTGCCATCCACGGTGGCGGCCTGGAGAAAATGACCGACGTCATCGCCGAACAGGCTGCCCGCACCTGCGGGGCTTCGGTCTACACGGTGCACCACCCCGACGGGTACCCGCACCACCTGTCCTCCAGGCTGTACCGGCCCGCCGAGTCCACGCAGCTGACCGCCTTCCTCGACCATGTCGACACGGTGGTGTCCCTGCACGGCTACGGCCGGATCGGGCGCAGCACCCACCTGCTGGCCGGTGGCGGCAACCGTGATCTGGCCGATCACCTCGCCCGCCATCTCGACGTGCCGGGCCATCAGCTCGTCACCGACCTGGATGCCATCCCGCGCGAGCTCCGCGGCCTGCACCAGGACAACCCGGTGAACCTGCCCCGTGCGGGCGGGGTCCAGCTCGAACTGCCACCGCGGGTGCGCGGTATCAGCCCGCGCAGCGGGTTGCCCGATGCCAACGGGATCACCCCGGCGACATCGGCGCTGATCGACGGGCTGTCCACAGCCGCGAGAGCCTGGTCACTGCCGCACGTTCGGTGAGATCCGCGTCCCGGACGACCCATCCATTTTCCGCACCGCTCCGAATACCGATCGTGGAACGAAACGACCTGACCGACCGCACCGTTGCGGTCATCGGAAGCGGTGTCGCCGGGCTGACCGCCGCCTACGTCCTGTCGGCGCACAACAGGGTGACCCTGTTCGAGGCCGCCAACCGGCTGGGCGGTCACGCGCACACCCATCTGGTCGACGACGGCCACGGCAACCCCGTCGCCGTGGACACCGCGTTCCTGGTCCACAACGACCGCACCTACCCCACCCTGTGCCGGCTGTTCAGCGAGCTCGGCGTCGCGACCCACGACACCGATATGTCGATGTCGGTTCGCGATGACAGCATCGGCCTGGAATACGCCGGGGCGCGTGGACTGGGCGGGCTGTTCCCGTCCTGGTCCAATCTGGCCCGCCCCCGGTATCTGCGCATGCTGGCCGAGGTCACCCGGTTCCACCGCGCCGCCACCGACCTGTTGGCCCGCGAAACCGAGGACAACAGGACCCCGCTGGGCACCTTTCTGGACGACCACCACTTCTCCGACTACTTCATCGAGCACTTCATGACCCCGCTGGTGGCGGCGGTGTGGTCATGCGCGCCCGGTGAGGCGATGCGCTACCCGGCGCGCTACCTGTTCGTGTTCCTGGAGCACCACGGCATGCTCTCGGTGTTCGGCTCCCCGACCTGGCGCACCGTCGTCGGCGGATCGGCCACCTATGTGGCGGCCATCGCGGAGCGGGTGCACGAGGTTGTGCTCGGTACGCCGGCCGGCTCGGTGCGCCGCACCGAGGACGGTGTGCTCGTCACCGCGGGCGGCAGCCGACGCCAGTTCGATGCCGCGGTGATCGCCACCCACCCCGATCAGGCGCTGCTGGCGCTCGCCGAACCGACCGGCGCCGAGCGGGATGTCCTCGGCGCGATCGGCTACTCGGCCAACCACGCCCAATTGCACACCGACACGTCGTTGTTGCCGACCCGGCCGCGCGCCCAGGCGTCCTGGAACTATCTGGCCGCCCCCGGTGACGGCCCGGTACTGGTCACCTACGACATCAGCCGGCTGATGGGGATCGCCGGGGAACGACGGTTCCTGGTCACCCTCGGAGGCCGCGAGCGGGTGGATCCGAACACCGTGATTGCCGAGATGATCTACGACCACCCGCTGTACACCCCGGAATCAGTTGCCGCACAGCGACTGTTGCCGAGCCTCGACGATGACCGAGTGGTGTTCGCGGGCGCCTATCACGGCTGGGGATTTCACGAGGACGGCGCGGCCGCCGGGCTGCGCGCCGCCGAACGGCTCGGCGCCCGGTGGCCTACGTCACCCCAGCAGGAGACCGTGTCATGCTGACCCCTGCCCTCTACCGGACCCGGATCAGCCACGTCCGGCACGCGCCGCTGCGCACGGAGTTCGAGCACCGCAGCTATGTGTGGTACGTCGACGTCGACGATCTACCGAAACTCCCGATGTGGTTGCGCCCCTTCGC
>JBPPMV010000171.1:0-8506 GCA_051306235.1 Mycobacterium sp.
GCGCCGACAACATGTTCTTCCGGGGTGATGAGCTCAAGATCGTGGACTTCCAGCTCGCGGTGCGGGGTGCGGGGGCCGCCGACATCGCCTACCTGGTCAGTCAGGGCCTGCCCACATCGGTGCGCCGCGGCAACGACGAAGGCCTGGTCCGCGATTACGTTGCCGCGCTGGAACGCCGCGGGGTCACCGACTACGCGTTCGACGAGGCCTGGCGTCATTACCGTTTCGGCGTCGCGTTGCTGCTGTTCATGCCCGTCGTGGCGCTGCTCACCTGGGATGTGGTGCCCGAACGCTCGCGACAGCTGTGCGTCACCCTGATCGACCGGGCGGTGGCGGCCATCGACGACATTGCAGCGCTTGAGGAGTTCTCATGAGAACCGCACGTGAGGTCGTCGAGCAGTACAACCTGGTGGTCTGGAACGAACGCGACTTCGCGTTGGCCGACGAACTGCTGGGAGAGACCGTCACTCGCCACGATGTGGACGAGGTGAAAGTGCTGACCCACGCTGAGGCCGTCAGTCGGGTGGTGGACCACTGGGCGATGTTCGAGACCATCCGGTTCGACCTCAACCTGGTGCTCGCCGCGGATGACGGCGAACACGTGACGGTGGTGTACCAGTCGCCGATGAAGCTCAAGGACGGTACCGAGACGACGATCGGCAGTATGGAGATCTTTCGGGTGATCGACGGACGGATCACCGAGGTGTGGAACTGTGGCTACAAACAAGGAGTATGGGCGTGACTTTCGGTGGGCAGGAGCGAAGCGACGTGGGGAATGACACGCGGGTACTGGACGAACTGGGCTACTACCTGCTGGCCGGAGCCGGTGGTGAGGGACCCGCCACGCTGATGGACGAGGCCCGCCGCGGCGAGGAACTCGGCTTCGGTACCGGGTTCATCTCCGAACGGTGGAACGTGAAGGAGGCGTCCTCGCTGAGCGGAGCCGCCCTGGCCGTCACGAGCCGGATGCAGATCGCCACCGCCGCAACCAATCACAACACCCGGCATCCGCTCATCACCGGATCGTGGGCCACCACCATGCACCGGCTCTCCGGTGGCCGCTTCACCCTCGGGCTGGGCCGCGGTATCGCGGCGATGTACGGCGCGTTCGGGGTTCCCGCAGTGACGACGGCGCAGATGGAGGACTTCGCGCAGGTGATGCGCAGGCTGTGGCACGGCGAGCTGATCTTCAATCACGACGGACCGATCGGCAAGTACCAACTGCTGTTCCTGGATCCCGATTTCCGCGAGGACATCCGGCTGGCGATTGTGGCCTTCGGCCCGCAGACGCTGGCGCTCGGCGGCCGGGAGTTCGACGATGTCATCCTGCACACCTACTTCACCCCGGAAACGTTGCAGCGTGCGGTGAAAACGGTCAAGGATGCCGCCGAGCAGGCCGGGCGTGACCCGGCGAGCGTGCGGGTGTGGTCGTGCTTCGCGACGGTCGGCGACCATCTGCCCGAGGAGCTGCGGCTGAAGAAGACCGTCGCCCGGTTGGCGACCTACCTGCAGGGGTATGGCGATCTGCTCGTCAATACAAACAAGTGGGATCCCGCGGTGCTGCAACAGTTCCGGGATGACCAGGTGGTGCAATCCATCGGCGGCGGCATCGACCACAAGGCCACCGCGGAACAGATCGAGCACATCGCCACGCTCATCCCCGACGAGTGGCTGGAACCGTCGGCCACAGGTTCGGCGAAGGAGTGCGTCGCCCGGATCCGCAAGGAGTTCGACTACGGCGCGGACGCGGTCATCCTGCACGGCGCGACCCCGGACGAGCTCGAACCCGTGGTCGCCGAGTACCGCGCGACCGCACCCCAGTGATTTGAGGAGTTTCAACCGGAATCATTCCGGTTGAAACTCCTCAAATCGCGATGATGGAACCGTTTGGCGGTGTGCTGCGTCCAAATCAGTATGCTGGCCGACCTGCTGCGCGACCACGATGGCGTCATCACTCTTGCGCAGGCCCGACGGGCCGGGCTGAGCCAGGACGACGTGGACTACCGGGTACACACCGGTCAGTGGCGACGCTGCTCCCGCGGGGTCTACTTCGCCGATGACCGCCAGTTCACCGAGAACGCCCGGATGCGCGCGGGGGTGTGGGCGTACGGAGACCAAGCCGTTGCCAGCGGGATGACCGCGGCATGGTGGCAACAACTCACGCAGTACCCGCCGGAACTCGTCGAGGTGACGGTGCCGAGGGACCGCCGTCTGCAGCAACAGCCCGGGACAAGGCTGCGCCGGCGTGATCTCGATCCCGTAGAGGTGGTCGAACGGGACGGTCTGCGGGTCACGGCGCTCCCGCTCACTGTGGTCGAGGCCGCGGCCCGCCGAGGCGGCGGCGCCCAGCTGATGGATTCCGCCCTGCAGCGGTATGTCGACCTACCCGAACTCTGGAAGGCTCACCTCAACAACACGGGCCGCCACGGTTCACCTGCCGCGCGCATTCTGCTGCGGGCGGCAGCGGACGGAACGCGTTCCGACGCCGAACGGCTGCTCGGGAAACTTCTTCGCCAGGCACGGATTACCGGCTGGAAGGCGAATTACCCGGTGGCCGGGTACAAAGCTGATTTCGTGTTTCTCGACGCCAAACTGATTTTGGAAACCGACGGCTGGGCATTTCACAGTGACGCGGACGACTTCCATCACGACCGGGTTCGGCAGAATGCCCTCATCCTTGCGGACTGGCAGGTCCTTCGATTCACGTGGCTGGATCTCACCGAGTATCCCGATCGCGTCATCGCCCAGATCGCGCACGCCCTCAAGCGCTGACTTGAGGAGTCTCAGCCGGAATCATTCCGGTTGAGACTCCACAAATCACGGCAGGATGACGGTGCGCTGCACCGGTTCAGCGGCAGCCTGGCGGGCCCGCAGCCCGCGCTGCAGGGCGTCGAGCAGCTGGTCGCGGGTCTCGCGTGGGTCGATGAGTTCATCGAAGCCCAGGTGATCCGCGGACCGGAAGGATGCCGTCAGTTCGGCATCACGCAGCTGCGCGGACAGATCCGCTTCGGCGTGGGACGCCTTCGACAGCGCCGCTGCGCTCATGGCGCCCATCGTCGCCCCCGGGAACGCGAACGTCGCCTCCTGGTTGTCGAATCCCAACAGCGACATCACCATTGACCCGAAGCCATACGCCTTGCGCAGTGTCACATGCAGTTTCAGCGTCGTCGCCGAGGTCTGTGCGGCGAACATCCTGGCGCCCGCACGCAGCACGCCGGTGCGTTCGGAGCGGCTGCCCGGCAGCATGCCGGGGTTGTCGGCGAGGAAGACGATGGGCAGGTGAAACGAGTCGGCGACCAGAATGAAATGCGCTGCCTTGTCGGCAGCGTCGGCATCGATGGAGCCCGCCAGCACATTGGGCTGATTGGCCACCACGGCGACCGGATGGCCGCCCAGGTGGGCGAGCGCGCAGATGATGGCCTTCCCGAACTGCGGCTGCACCTCCAGCCAGTCGGGGTTGTCGAACAGGATGTCGAGCACCGAGCGCATGTTGTAGACCCGCCGATTGTCGCGGGAGATGATGTCGAGCAGCTCCGGGGTGGGTCGGCGCTCGGCGTCCTCGTCATAGGGCAGCTGCTGAGGATAGGACCAGGCGCTGGACGGGAAGTAGGACAGGTAGCGGCGAATATCGTCGATGACCGTTTCATCGGTCTCGCCGAGATTGTGGATGACGCCGCTGTGCAGTGCGACGCTCGGGCCGCCGAGATCCTCCTTGGTGATCTCTTCGCCGGTGGACTCCTTCACCACCGGGGGACCGGCGGTGAAGATGGCGCCCTGGCTGCTCATGATCCGGAAGTCGCTGACCGGTGCCACCAACGCGCCGTGTCCCGCCGAGGGGCCCAGCACGGCTGCGACCGTCGGCACCTTTCCCGAACACTGCGCCTGAGCGATCAGATCGGTCGGGGTGCGCCCGTAGTGGGAGCCGGTGGGCCGGAAGCCGGCCCCTTCGAGCAGCATCACCAACGGAATCTTGTCGCGCAGTGCGAGTTCGGCCAGCCGGTAGCGCTTGGCATTTCCGGTCGAGCCGATGCTGCCCGCCAGGGTGGTGAAGTCCTCGGCGCCGACCATCACCGGCGAGCCGTCGATCAACCCGGAGCCCGTGACGATGCCGTCGGCGGCGATCTCACCACCGGCGAATGAGCCGAACTCGCGGAATGTGCCTGCGTCGAGCAGCCGGTCGATACGGGCCCGCACATCGAGCTTGCCCTTGGCGTGATGCTTGGCAACGCGTTCCGGCCCGCCCATCGCCAGGGTGTGCGCCCGACTGCGATCCAGATCGTCGAGGGTTTCCTGCCATTCGGAGGCGTTCGTCATACACCGGTCCTGTTCTCGGTAACCGTGGTTGGTCCATGTGACCATACTGATTGACCATACTGAATTGCTTACTGTAGCGTCCCCCGCATGGGTAATATCGCCCGGCTGAGCATCGATCGCGGTATACCGAGCGACCTCACCGCAGTGCCTGCGCGGGCACGGGAGATCGAGCAGCAGGGCTATGACGGCTGCTGGACCGGCGAGATCGACCACGACCCCTTCCTGCCGCTGCTGCTCGCCGCCGAACACACCACCCGGCTGCAACTGGGCACCAGCATCGCGGTGGCCTTCGCGCGCAACCCGATGCTGATCGCCAACCTCGGCTGGGACCTGAACACCTACTCCCAGGGCAGGTTCATCCTGGGCCTGGGCACCCAGGTGCAGGCGCATATCGAGACGCGGTTCGGGATGCCGTGGAGCCACCCGGCCCGGCGGATGCGCGAGTTCGTGGCCGCCGTGCACGCCATCTGGGCAACCTGGCAGGACGGCACCCGGCTGAGCTTCGAGGGCGAGTTCTACACCCACAAGCTGATGACGCCGATGTTCACCCCGCAGGCGCAACCGCACGGGGTGCCCAAGATCTTCATCGCCGCCGTCGGTGACCTGATGACCCGGACGTCGGGTGAGGTCGCCGACGGTCTCATCGCCCACGCCTTCACCACCCGCCGGTATCTCGACGAGGTGACCGCACCGGCCCTGCAGGCGGGCCTGGACGCTGCGGGCCGGTCCCGCGACGATTTCGAGCTGTCCTGCCCGGTGTTCGTGGTGACCGGTGAGAATGCCGAGCAATTCGAGGCTTCGGCGGCCGCCCACCGCAAACAGCTGGCGTTCTACGGGTCGACGCCGGCCTACCGCAAGGTGCTGGAGCTGCACGGCTGGGGTGACCTGCACACCGAGTTGCATCGACTGTCCCGGTTGGGGGACTGGGACACCATGGCCACCCTGATCGACGACGAGGTGCTGGCCGCGTTCGCCGTCGTCGCCGAACTGCCCGACGTCGCCGACGCCCTGGTGCGCCGGTGCTCGGGCGCGATCGACCGGGTGCTGCCCGGGTTCCCGGCCGGGATGTCCGAGACCGCCATCGCGACGGTTCTGGATGATGTTCGGAAAGCCGTGGCGGAGAACGATTCATGACGGACCGGATCAGCGGGAAGACCATCGCGATCACCGGGGCCGCCCGAGGTATCGGGCTCGCGACCGCGAGAGCATTGCTGGACCGCGGTGCGCGGGTGGTGATCGGTGATCGGGATGTCCGCGCGCTGGAGTCGGCGGTGGCGGCGCTGGGTGAGGATCGGGTGCCGGGATATCCGCTGGATGTCACTGCCCGCCAGTCATTCTCGGCATTCCTCGACCAAGCCCGCGCCGACGGTGGTGGGCACATCGATGTGCTGATCAACAACGCCGGGGTGATGCCGATCGGCGGTTTCCTCGATCAGTCCGAGCAGGCGTTGCGCTCGGCCATCGAGGTCAACTTCTACGGTGTGATCACCGGCTGTCAGCTGGTGCTGCCCGAGATGGTCGCACGCCGCCGTGGCCACATCATCAACGTCGCCTCGCTGGCCGGCCTGATGCCGGTGCCGGGCCAAACCGTCTATGCGGGAACGAAATCCGCGGTGATCAGCCTGTCGAGCGCGATGGCCGACGAGTTCGTCGGCCACGGGGTCCAGGTGAGCGTGGTGATGCCACCGTTCACCCGAACCGAACTGATCTCGGGTACCTCAGAGACCAGGACGAACCGGCCCGTCGAACCCGAGGTCATCGCGGCGGCCATCATCCACGCGCTCGACAAACCCAAGACCCATGTGACCGTCCCCGGCGGTATCCGGTTCGTGCTGGGTCCGATCGGTCTGCTCGGCCCCCGAGGTAGGCGCTGGGTGGGCCGGCGTTTCGGTACCGACAAGGTCTTCCTGGAGTTCGATGGCAGCGCCCGGCAGGACTATGAGCAGCGTGCGCAGGCGGCTCTCGGCGTGATGAAGGATAGGTAATGACTGCGGGGAGTGGACAATTGAGGAGTAGCCGATGAGCGCGCCGACGATGGACGATGCCGCGAAGGTGCTGGCGGACCCGAAGGCCTACACCGATGAGGCCGGACTGCATGCCGCACTGACGCATCTACGCTCGCACGCTCCGGTGTCCTGGGTCGAGGTCGTGGACTATGCGCCGTTCTGGGCGATCACCAAGCACGCCGACATCATGGAGATCGAGCGCGCCAACGACGTCTTCACCAACTCGCCGCGCCCGGTGCTGGTGACCAGGGAGGGCGATGAGCAGCAGGCCGCGGTCGGCATCAAGACGCTGATCCACATGGACGACCCGCAGCACCGTGACTTCCGGGCGATCGGCGCGAACTGGTTCCGGCCTAAGGCGATGCGGGCGTTGAAGGAACGCGCCGACGAGTTGGCCGTGCAGTTCGTCGACACGATGGCCGCCGAGGGGCCGGACTGCGATTTTGTGCAGCAGGTCGCGGTCAACTATCCGCTCTACATGATCATGACGCTGCTCGGTGTGCCCGAGGCGGATTTCGCGTCGATGCTGCGCTGGACGCAGGAGCTCTTCGGCAGCGATGACGAGGAACTCCAGCGCGGCAAGGGTAAAGACGAGCAGATGATGGCGTTGCTGGAGATGTTCCAGTACTTCACCGAGCTCACCGCGAAGCGCCGCGAGAACCCGACCGATGACCTGGCGTCCACCATCGCCAACGCGACCATCAACGGCGAACCGCTCTCCGATATCGAAACCGTCTCGTATTACGCGATTCTGGCCGCCGCCGGGCACGACACCTCCAGTGCGAGCATCTCCGGTGGTATGCACGCCCTGATCGAGCACCCGGACCAACTGGCCCGGCTGCGCGAGAACCCCGGCCTCATGCCGCTCGCGGTCGAGGAGATGGTCCGCTGGACGACGCCGGTCAAGGAATTCATGCGAACAGCCCAGCGGGACTACGACATTCGGGGCACACGCATCGCGGCGGGGGATTCGGTGCTGCTGTCGTACGTGTCCGGAAACCGCGATGAGGATGTCTTCGACGAGCCGTTCCGGTTCGATGTCGGCCGGGACCCCAACAAGCACATCGCCTTCGGGTACGGCGTGCACTTCTGTCTGGGTGCGGCGCTGGCCCGCCTCGAGGTCAACAGCTTCTTCTCCGCGCTGCTACCGCGCCTGGAGTCCGTCGAGCTGACCGGCCCGCCCGCCCATGTGGCGACGACCTTCGTCGGCGGGCTCAAGCACCTGCCGATCCGCTATCGGGTCAGCTAGTCGTCAGGACGAGCGTGCGTGAACTCCGCTTCATAGGCGGCGTTTTGGGTGCAGACACGCACGCTCGCGGGGAGAAAAATCAGCTAACAGCAGCGCGACTGTGGGTTCGCCTCGGTTGCGGCATGGCGCATCCGCCAGTACTCGCGCTCGGTGGGCACCGGGTCGCCGGGATGCTTGCGGCCCAGGTGCTCGACGTATCGGCGATAGTGGTTATCGCCCATCAATGATGACCAGTACCAACCGATCTGGCGGGCGATGTCGGCAGCTCGTCCCAAAGCTTGCTCACCTCCTTCTCGGTGGCCGTAGGAATCAATCCCGATGGCGCGAAGATCCGCGACGGCACCGCTTCGTCCTCGGTGAGCGGTCGGCCGGTGCCACGGATGGCCTTGAATGCCATGACGACCCCGGCGGCGACCACGATGACCACCAGGACCGCGAACACGATCGACAGGGTGCCCTGGATGAAGGTGTTGCGGATGACGGCGTCGATCTGGTCGGGGTTCTTGGCAGCCCCGAACGTCGTCATACCCGCATCCTTGGCGTTGCGGTACTGGAAGTGCTGGGTCCAGTAGCCGACCCGCGGGTCGCCGGAGAAGATCTTCTGCCACGACGCCGTCATCGTCACCACGAGATCCCATGCCAGCGGGACTCCGGGTATCCAGGCCCATTTCAGCAATCCGCGTTTGATGATCACCACCGTGACGACGGTCAGCGCGATCGCCGCCAGCAACTGGTTGGCGATACCGAACAGGGGGAACAGGGTGTTGATACCTCCCAGCGGATCGGTCACACCCATCAGCAGGATGCTGCCCCAGGCGAGCACCACGACGATGCTGCAGATCCAGGCGCCGACCCGCCAGCTCGGGTTCTGCAGCTTCTTCAGTGGCCCGCCGAGGTTGCCGAGGGCATCGGAGAGCATGAAGCGCGCCACCCGGGT
>JBPPMV010000172.1:0-11808 GCA_051306235.1 Mycobacterium sp.
ACGCCAGCAGTTCGGCACCCCGATCGGCAGCTTCCAGGTACTGCAACACCGCATGGTGGATATGCACATCGAGCTCGAACAGTCGGTGGCCGCGGTCTACCTGGCGGTGCTGAACCTCGACGCCGATGCGAACTCGCGCGCCCGCGCGGTATCGGCCGCCAAGGCCACCGTCGGTCGCGCGGCACGATTCATCGGCCAGAACGCGGTGCAGTTGCACGGCGGTATGGGCATGACCGAGGAACTCGCGATCGGGCACTATTTCAAGCGCCTGACCGCCGTCCAGTACGAATTCGGTTCGACCGACCACCATGTCGCGCGGTACGCGGAGCTCACCAGACCCTGAACGGCCGCCCCGTTTCGGCCCGGCCGTCACCCAAACGCCACAAAGGTCTGCTGCAACCCGTGACATGGGAGCGGTACGCTGAATTTCCTATGGACGTCTCGCCGCTCAGCGTGGCCGCCTACCTGCTGGTGGGCGGCTTCTGCGGTGTCTGGTTCTGGCGGCTCATCCGCTCTGCCGGCCACAGCGCGAACACCGCCCTCATTCTCGTCAGCACGGTGTTCGGTCTGCTGTGGCCCATCATGATGCCCGGCGTCACCATCTACCGGTGGATGCTGCCGCGTCCGGTCGAGGCCCGTGCGGACGCCGAAAGCCCGGCGGGCCGTTAGCTCGTACCGAGCGCCGTGGTCCGCATTTCCGGGATCCCGATGAACTTCACCCGAGGCCGTGACGCCGCGGTGCCGCGTTCCCGTTCTGCGGTGTCGATGGCCCGCCAACCCGACCAGTCGACGGCCTGAACTCCCCTGTCCTGCAGCAGTGCCCGCAACAGATCGGGATCGGCGACATCGCGCTGCAGCGCACCGTCGACGTGGTCACGCCACAGTTCGGCGACAGTCTCCTCGGCGCAGGTGCGGTTGGTGCCGATGACCCCGCGCGGCCCGCGCTTGATCCACCCCGTCACATAGCTGCCCGGTGCGCCGTCCACGCGGCCGGCGCTGTTGGGCACGACTCCCGCCGCCTCGTCGAACGGCAACCCCTCCATCGGAATGCCACGGTAACCGATCGACCGCAGCACCAGACCGGCCGCAATATCCTCGTCGCCGGTCACCCGCAGCGCCCGAACACTGCCGTCACCGACGATCTCCACCGGACTCGTCATGAACCGGAACACGATTCGCTTGTTACCCGGTGTCGGCGTGCGCTCGGCGTACTCGCGCGCGATATCGAGTTTGAGTGTCGCCCACAGATCGGTGTCGTCCACCGGAGGCTCGAGCGGGCCGTCGATGATCACATCGATACCGTCCAGGTGACCGAGTGCGAGGAACTCACCCACCGAGAAGGCGGCGTCGGCGACACCGCGGCGACCCAGTATCACCACCTCGCGGATTGCATTGTCCCGCAACGCTTCCAGGGCGTGTGCGGCGATATCGGTGGCCTTGAGCGCCTGCTGGTCCAGCAGTAGCATCCGGGCGACGTCCAGCGCCACATTGCCGTTGCCGATGATGACGGCGCGCTCGGTGTCCAGATCGAAGACGCGATCGGCATGATCGGGATGGCCGTTGTACCAGCCGACGACGTCGGCGGCCGGATGGCTGCCCGGCAGATCCTCCCCCGGTATGTCCAGTGCGCGACTGGTCGCCGCACCGACCGCGTAGATGACGGCATGGTGGTGGGCGAGCAGCTCGTCGTGGCTGATATCGCGGCCGACCTCCACGCCGAGATGGCAGCCGAAACGCGGGTTGGTGAAGACGCGATCGAAGAGGCCGACCACCGATTTGGTGTGCTGGTGATCGGGAGCGACGCCGGCCCGGATCAGCCCGAACGGCGTGGGCAACCGTTCGAAGAGGTTCACCTGCACACCGTCGATATCGATCAGGGCCGCTGCCGCGTAACAGGCGGCCGGACCGGCCCCCACCACCGCGACGCGCAGATCGCCGGGCGTGACGCCGGCCCTGGACGCCGGCTGCGCCGTGGTGTCCGGCTCGAGCGGGTGACGCTCGAAGTAGGCGGCATTGATCTCCTTGAACCGCTCCTGACCCGCGGGCAGATCCTCCTCGTAGTGGATCGCGCCGACCGGACACTCGTCGAAACAGGCGCCGCAATCGATACAGGACTCCGGGTCGATATAGAGCATGTCCGCCGCCGACGCCTGCACCGGACGGATGCAGTCGACCGGGCAGACGGGTATGCAACTGGCGTCCTTACAGCAGTTCTGCGTAATCACGTAAGCCATGACATCCCCTTCTCCCCAACCGGTACGACACTTCGCAGAATACTGGACACTTGTCCGATACGCCTAAGTGAATGAACACAGAACGGCTCGCCAACGGCACCCGGCCGAGCACGAACAGCTCGATTTATGCATGTCGATCGGCATATCAGAGTCGCTGTTGCCAAGAGATCGCGACCGCTATACCCTGGACACATGTCCAGCACAGCGGTGGCTGATGTCACCTATCTGCAGGATTCGGCCCATCGGCGTAAGCACACCCACCGGCAGGTGTTCGGCGCCGCGGTGGCGATTCTCGACGCGCGCGCCGAACTGTCCATCACCGAACTGGCCTCCCGTGCCCGCATCACGCCATCGGCGGTGTCCGCGCACTTCCCGTCCATGGACGCGGTCTTTGCCGAGCTCTACCTCAACCGGGTCTACGAACTACCACTGGTCGTCGACCCCCGCGCCGGTGCCGGCGCACGAGTCGGCGAGCAGTTGCGCGCCGTGACCCTGGTGCTCGCCGATGAACCCCTGCTCGCCAAGGCCTGCGCGCGGGCGCTGCTCAGCGACGGAGATGACGCGGTCGCCGGCGTCCGGACCCGGGTGGCCGCCGAGGTACACCGGCGCACCGCCGCGGCCCTAGGCATGGGCGCCTGGCCTGAAGTGCTCGATGCGTTGGAGACCATGTTCTGGGGCGCGCTGCTGCAGGTTCAGACCCACGTGATGAGCTATCACGCGATGGCCGACCGGCTGGACATCATGGTGTCGCTGATCCTGCCCGATACCGACTGAACCCCGACGGGTTCGCGTGCGTAACGTCACCGGCAGATGACCATCGACCTGATCCCCGATCTGGTGACCGCTGCATCGGTTGCCGCGCCGGATCGCGCCGCCCTCATCTCGCCCGACGGTACGGCGATCTCGTTCGCGCAGTTCGAATCTCGGATCCAGGCACGCGCCTCGTGGGTCGCGGCACGCACCCGCGCCGGTGACCGCGTCGCCGTGCTCGCCGACAACAGCGCCGACTACGCCACGCTGTACTACGCGGTTCCGCGCAGCGGCCGGGTGCTCACCATGCTCAACCAGCGCCTCAGCGCCGATGAGCACCGCGACCAGCTGGCCCGCGCGCAGGCCTCGATACTGGTCGGTGACGACCGCTACCTGGAGCCGCTCGCCGGTACCGTGACCCTCTCGACATCCTTCGAAAGCGTTGAATGGCAACAGCATTCGAAGGTGGAGGTAGATTTCCGGGCGCAGCCCGACGACCCGGCCTGGCTGCTGTTCACCAGCGGGTCCACCGGCGCACCCAAGGGTGTGCTGCACACGCACCGGTCCATCACCACCGCGGTGCGGGGCACCGTCGCGGGCCGGTCGGTGCAATCCGGCGGGGTGTATCTGCTGCCGTTCCCGATGTGCCATATCGCCGGTTACAACCTGCTCGTGCACCACAGCGTGGCGTCCACGGTGCTGCCGGTACCCACCTTCCGGCCCGAGGCATTCGTCGACGCCGTCAACACACACGGCGTGACGTCCTGCTCGCTGGCCCCGACCATGCTGCACAGCCTGCTGGCCCATCTCGACGACCACCCCACCGAACTGCCCACCCTGCGCGATATCGCCTACGGGTCCGCGGCGATCCCGGCCGATCTGCTGCGGCGTGCCGTCGACCGACTCGGTGTCGGTTTCCACCAGGGCTACGGGATGACCGAAACCGGCGGCAACATCACCTTTCTCGGCCCCGCCGACCATCTCAGTGCCGATCAGCAGGTGCTGCGCAGCGCGGGTCGTCCGCACGACGAGGTGTTCCTGCGCATCGCCGCCGATGGCGAGATCCTGGTCCGCGGCGCGCAGGTCGCCGCACGATATTGGCCCGAGCGGCCCGCGACGGTCGACGGCTGGCTGCACACCGGCGATGCCGGTTTCATCGATGACAGCGGGCGGCTGGTGGTGACCGACCGGCTCAAGGACATCATCATCACCGGCGGCGAGAACGTCTCCTCACGTGAGGTGGAAGATGTGTTGTCCTTGCATCCCGGTGTCGATCAGGCCGCCGTCATCGGAGTGCCCGATGAGTACTGGGGTGAGGCGATCTGCGCCGTGGTGGTGCCGGGAACCGGGCCACGGCCGAGCGCCGAGGACCTGATCGCCCACGTGCGGGCGCATCTGGCCGGGTTCAAGCGGCCCCGCCATGTGCTCTTCGTCGAGGAGCTCCCGTTGACCAGCAACGGCAAGATCGCCAAAGATCGTGTCCGTCGGCAGGTCAGCGCCGCGCCGTGATCACGCCTTGTTCAGCCCCGCGCGCTCGACGCTGAGCAGGCTCTCGGTGTGATGCTCGGCCAGATAGGCCTGCCCGCCACCGTTGATCCCGAACAGTCGCTTGCTCCACAGCAGCCATACCACCGCGACGATATTGACCAGCACCGCCAATACCCGCAGCGTCGTCACCTTTTCGGTCAGCTCGTAGATCTCCAGCGGCAGAAAGGCACTCGTGGCGATCACCGCGAAATACTCACCCCAGCGTTTCATCGACCACAGCCCGACGGCCTCCAGGAGTTCGATGAGGGCGTAGGCGATCAGCCCGATGGTGATCCAGAGCAGCGTCGTCTCCGACAGTGTGAAGGCTTCACCGATGTGCTGGACGATCCTGGAATCCTCGAGGTTCCAGCCGATCTGATCGCTGAGCGGTTTGATCAGCGGGAGTTCGGCTTCGAACTTCTGTTGCAGTTCGGTATGGGATCTGCGCAATGTGAACACCCCGGCCGCCACCAGCAGGATGACCAGAGCTCGGATCACCCGCTCCACGGCCAGCAGCCGCATCAGGGTCCGGTCGCGCAGCAGCCGGCCGCGCGGCACCTCGGGGGCGGTATCGGCCGGCCCGTGCCCGCGGGGCGGCCCCACGACGAAGGTTTCACAGCGCAGGCATCGCCATGCCTGTCCGACCGGGGTGTCCACGCGCAGCCGGTCGGCCAGATCGGACTCGTCGGGGGCGAAGGTCGCGTGCCCGTGCAGCCCGCAGGACCGCAGCGCGAAATCAAGCTTCAAGGGGGGCCCTCCTGCGCCGGCACGCGACTTCGGCGCGTCCTCGTACGGTGAGCGTACGGAGACGCGCCGAAGGCGGGTAGGGGGCCGTCAGTCGCTGGGAACGTCCTAGATGTGGATATCGTCGCGGCCGACGCTCACGCAGACCCGCTTGGGCCCCCAGACGTCGGACACCGCGAAGCAGACGCTCTTGGGCCGGCCGAAGACGGTGATCGCCTCCACGGTTCCCTTGGCCCCCTTCGGTACCTGAGGCACATCCATACCCTGGATCACCCGCCGGGCGGAAACCACATCATCCTTCTGTACGCGATCTTTGTGTACTCGCATATTGATTCCCCTCTCACCGACGAATCGTGTGTTGTGTGTTGGTCGACGAGTGGTAGAACGCAGGCCGATCGTGCCCTATTCCGGTTCAGACGACGACGGTGACCCGGTCGGCGCTGCGACGGCTGGGCAGCGAGGTCGGCGGCGTGTCCGCCAGCCGCAGGGTCAGCGCGATCGACTCGTCCGGGCCGGCACCCACGAGCTCGGCGAACTCGTTCTGCAGCCGCCCCAAGTCATCGGCGTGTAGCGGGGACAGCTCCTGGAGATCCGCCACGGTCTGCGCGTACAGGAACACCGGGGACACCGGCTGGGCGCCCAGGCCGCGCTGCTGGGCGGTGATCCACACCGCCTCGACCGCCGCCCCGCCGGTGGCATAGTCGCGCAGGCTGCGTCCCGGCACGGTGATGACGGCGAGTGCGGAGCTGGCCAGGATCCGGTCACGCATATCGTCGCCCAGCGCCGAACCGGCGTTCCACTCGGCGAGTTGGGCCATCACATCGGGCCGCCGCAGCACCCCCAGGACCGCCATATCCCCCTCGTCGAACTCCAGATTGCGCACATCGATACCGGCATCGGGGTCGGCGTCCCCGGGCCAGCGCAACTCGGAGATCATCTCCCGGTGCAGGTGCGGCGTGAGGAAGCGGATACGGTCCGCAGCGGCGAAAATTGTTGCCGCTCTGTCGATATCCGCGCGTGCGGTGAGCAGGCGCAACCGGCCGCCTTGGCGTTGCGCGGTATCGGTCAGTGCCGCCACCAGCTCGTCGTCGAGGTCGTGGGGCGCACCGTGATGACGGTTGCTCTCCCGCGACATCATCGCCCCGTACAGTCCGGCCAGCGTGTCATCGGCACCGCTGCCGATGCGCATCCGCACCTGGAGCGGCACACCGCCGGCGTCTTCGGAGACGGTGACCTCACCGAGTGCGCTGTGCACGGCCGCCGCGATCCTCACGTTCAGCAGCGCCGCACCGACCGCCACGGCGCTGCCGCGGAAACCGACGTCCATCGTCGAGGTGTGCAGGGGCGCAACCCCGATGCTGATCGCATCGTCGCCGACCTCGATGCGCCACGGTTGGACATTGCCGCCCGAGGGTGCCCGCATGGCCGCCACGGCGAGATCGCCCAGCACATCACCGGGTACCGGCGTCAAAGCGCCTGCGCTGCCGTGTTGTTCGATCCATTCCCCGTCGTCGCCATTGTGGTGGATCATCTCGGGCTCGTGAAGCTGATCGAGAGCCCAGCCGATGTCGATCCGGGTGCGACCCGAGCGCAGCTCCTCCCCCAGCCCGATCCGGCGGACGGCTTCGGTCAGCGCGGACGCACCGATGACGACATCGGCGGCCAACTGCGGCCACGTCGACAGTGACTTGTCGATCTCGATCAGGGAGGCCGCGGTCCGTGCAGACAACCGGTCGGCCTCCAGGTGCCGCAGGATGTGCGGGATCTTCTCGCGGTTGGTCATGCCCGGCAGCAGATCGATGTCGAGTTGCCCGAGCAGGCCGTGCAGGATCGGCCGGCCGGGTTCGCGGTCGAACCGTTCCACATCGACGATGCCACGATCGCTGGTCGCCATCAGCACGGGTATCCGGCGCTGCTGCGCGGCCACCCGCAGCACCGCCTTCATGTGCAGCGAATCGCATTCCTCGACCACGATGTCGAGGCCGTCGACGAACGCGTCGAGAGTCTCGGCGTTGAGGCCGGTGTCGAACACCTCGACAGGCAGATACGGATCGATCTCGGCGATCCGCCGGGCCGCCACGTACGCCTTGTTGACACCGAGATCGAAGACCGTGGCGGGCACCCTGTTCAGATTGGACAGCTCGAGCTCGTCGAAATCGGCCAGCCGCAACACACCGCACATCCCCTGGGCGGCCAGTGTGTGCGCGATGATGTGTCCGACACTGAGACCGGCCACCCCGATGGTGAGTTCGCCGAGCCGGTCCTGCTCGGCGGCTGTGATGCTGTTGCGGTTGCGGTCCAACCGCAATGCCCGGTACGCCCGCGGTCCCAGCACCGCCACCGCCGCACGCCGCCACGGGTAATACGCCCATCTGGCGCGCTCGGTCAGCAGCTCGGGCTCCGGTATCGGCCGCAGACCCGTCAGGCTCGCCAGTTGTTGGCCGTGGTGGTCGAGGAACTCGATCCCGGGGTCACCGCGGAGCTCCTCGAGTACCGCCGCGTCTGCGGGCTCTGCCGGATCCAGAATCTGTGCGCGGTAAGCGATCGGCATGCTGTCCTCGTCGTCCTCGGGCGCCGCGGCGCAATCGGTCTCAGGTCGTACACTAAGACCGATTCACCGGTGCTGTGGCGACGACCCAACGGAGGTATGGCATTGGCCGAGACAACGCATGAAAGCGTCGTTGCCGATCTGCCACTGGCCCCCATCAATCCCCTGCCATACCGGCAAAGACGTGACGCGTTGCGCAACTTTCACACCGGCACCGATATCCTGCGTGACGCCGGAGGGCCCGTCACCCGTTTCAGTCTCGGTCCGCGCTGGCTCATGCCAACGGTCGTGGTCGCCACTTCACCTCGGGGTATTCGCGATATCGTCAGTGTCCGCGACGGTTCCATCGACAAGACGAGTGCGGTCGCATCGCAGTTGCGCAGCCTCATCGGTGGGAATCTTTTCGTCTTGCCACACGATGAGTGGCTACCTCGGCGCCGCACCCTGCAACCCGTTTTCACCAAACAACGCGTCGACTCGTTCGCCGGCCATATGGCAGAGGCTGCCGAAATGATAACGGCCTCTTGGCTTGATGAGACTGCCGCGCAACTGGACAGAGACGTCCACGGCGTCGGTGTGGTCGACCTCGACGCTCAGGCGCGGGTGCTGTCCATGCGCGCACTCGGCCGTTCGGTGCTGGGACTCGACCTCGACGAACGCTCCGACGCCGTCGCCGAACCTCTCCGGGTGGCCACCAGCTACGCCGTCAGCCGGGCGCTGCGCCCGCTGCGGGCGCCTGGATGGCTGCCGACTCCGGCCCGTAAGCGGGCCCGCGCGGCCACCGCGGGGATCCGCCGGCTGGCCGATGAGATCATCGCGGCCTGCCGCGCCGATCCCGCCCTCGATGCGCCACTGGTACACGCTCTCATCGCAGCCACCGACCCGGAGACCGGGAAACCTCTGTCGGACAACGAGATCCGCGATGAGATGATCATCTTCCTGTTCGCCGGCCAGGACACCACCGCGACCACTCTGACCTATACCCTCTGGGCGCTCGGGCGACACCCGGAAATCCAGGACCGGGTGGCCGCGGAGGCGGCCGCCCTCGGCGACCGTCTGCTGACCACCGATGATGTAGGCCGGCTCGGGTACACCGTCCAGGTGCTCAAGGAGGCGCTGCGGCTGTGCCCACCGGGGCCTACCGGCTCACGAATGGCCACCCGGGATGTGGAGGTGGCCGGTTACCGCGTGGAGGCCGGCACCATGCTGGTGTTCGGCCGTATGTCGGTGCAGCGCGACCCGTCGTTGTGGGCGAACCCGTTGGAGTTCGATCCCGACCGGTTCAGCCCGCAGAACGCGAAGAACCGCGACCGCTGGCAGTACATTCCGTTCGGCGGCGGGCCACGCTCGTGCATCGGCGATCATTTCGCCATGCTGGAGGCAACTCTCGCGGTGGCCACCATCATCCGGCAGGTTGAAATCCGCTCCGCGTCCGCGGATTTCCCGCTGGCCGTACCGTTCACCATGGTGCCGGTGGGCCCGATCCCCGCCCGCGTGACCGCGCGTTGATCCCTGATGGGGCGTACCCCACGGACTCCCGCACCAGGGACCAACGCTCGCCATGTGGTCAATCGTCGGCAGTACCGCCGGATTCGCGGAGCTGACCCTCGCGGATCAGCCTCGTCGCCGCAGCATCCCAGCGCTGCAATTGCGTTCGTGACACTAATGCCTCGGGAAGGTGTCGCTCGATATGCGGTCGCAGGATCATCGCGCCGACCCGCAGGATCAAGGGATTCAGGGCGCCCCACACCGGATCGAGATCGGCGCGGGTCAAACCCGCCTCGGCGAACATCTCGCCCTGAACCACGCTGATCTGGAGCAGGCCGTCGAAGATGACCGAACCGATCTCATCCCCTTCGACGAGCGCATGCCCGATGTAGTTCACCAGGTCCGGGTGCTCGTAGAGCAGTCGGGCGAAGCGCCCGCCCATCCCCGACAGATTCTCCGCGGTCATCTCGGATATCGGTGTTGCCTCGATGATCTCGCCGAAGACCTGCAGCACATGGTCATCGACGGCGGCCACGAGCCCGGCCTTGTTGCGGAAGTAGTGCTGCACCAGTCCGACCGAGACACCGGCCCCCTCGGCGACGGCACGCAATGACGTCGCGGACAGACCCCTGTCGGCAAGGGTGCGTGCCGCGGCATCACGAATCCGATCGATGCTCGAGGGTTCTGCTGGCACCGTCGGCCTGAGGAAGACCGTCACAGCTCGACAATACAGCCAACTTGCTTTCCAGTGCGACTCTATGGTTTAACGGTAGGGCAGGCTTTGGGGGACGTGGTGCGCGCGTTTCGCTGCGCCCGAGATGCCGTCGAGCATGCTCCCTGCGGTTCCAGATCCTTTGAACAGCAACGGGATGATCACATGCCGAAAGTCACCTACCCGGCTCCCGCCGGGCCCATGTCCGGCTACCTCGCCGAGCCCGCCGGTGACGGGCCGTGGCCCGCGGTGATCGTCGTCCACGACGTCCGCGGGATCACGGCCGACCTGCGGCGCATCAGCGATCGTCTGGCCGCGGCGGGTTACCTCACGCTGGCACCTGCCCTCTACGGCCGCGGACTCAAGATCACCTGCATGATCGCCACCACCCGGGCGCACTTCTCCGGTGAAGGAGACGCTTTCGACGATATCGTCGCCGCCCGCGACCATCTGTTGGCCGACCCGAACTGCACCGGCAAGGTCGGGCTCGTCGGATTCTGCATGGGTGCGGGTTTCGTGCTGCAACTCGCCCCGAGCGGGAAGTTCGACGCGACCGCGCCGAACTACGGCGTGAGCCCGAAGAACATGGAGATGCTGGCCGAATCCTGCCCGGTGGTCGCAAGTTACGGCGCCAAGGACCGGATCGCCCGGCGCGGTTCGGCGGCGCAACTGGAGGCCGCACTGGCCGCCGGCGGCGTCGTCCGCGATATCAAGGAGTACGAGAACGTCGGGCACGGTTTCATGAACGATTTCGGCATCCCGGCGCCGTTCGATGTCATCGAGCGCCTCGCCGGCATGGCGTACTCCGAACCCGAGGCCGAGGACGCCTGGCGGCGGATCATGACCTTCTTCGGTGAACATCTCGGCTGACTCCCGCTACGCTCTGCAGCATGGGTGAAGTGATGGACTGGGATGCCGCGTACTCCGACCACATCTTCGCGGGTCCGCCGCCGTGGAATATCGGTGAGGCGCAGCCCGAGATCGCCGCACTGATCGGGCAAGGCAAGATCACCAGCCCCGTGCTGGACGCCGGCTGCGGCGTCGGCGATGTGTCGCTGGCCCTCGCCGAGAATGGGTACGACGTCGTCGGCGCCGATATCTCCACCGTCGCCATCGAGGCCGCCACCCGTGCCGCCGCCGATCGCGGACTGACCAATGTGCGCTTCGTCCAAGGGGATCTGCGCACCCTGACCGTCGACGGCGAACCGTTCAACACGATCGTCGACTGCACGCTGTTCCATTCGCTGCCGGTCGAGGCACGCGAGGACTATCTGCGTGGGGTGCATGAGGTGTGCGCTCCCGGTGCGGTGCTGCACATGCTGGTGTTCACCACCGATGCGCTGCCGCCCGACTCCCCGTTCCCGGTGCCCAATCTGGTGACCGAGGCCGAACTGCGCGATGTGGTGTCCAGGGTCTGGGCGATCGAGCATGTCCAGCCGGCGTTCGTGTCGGTGCAACTGCCCGATGTCCCCAATCTGCCCGAGCATAATTTCGACAGCGACGGCAAGGGCCGCGTGAAGCTGCCCGCGCTGCTGCTCTCGGCCCGAAAGAGCTGACGCCGGGGCGCAACGCCAGGCGAGCGAAGCGACGGGGATTAACGCCCGGGCGAGCGAAGCGACGGGAAATCTAACGCCCGGGCGAGCGAAGCGACGGGAGATCTAACGCCGCCAG
This sequence comes from Mycobacterium sp., assembly GCA_051306235.1. Classification (GTDB taxonomy): domain Bacteria; phylum Actinomycetota; class Actinomycetes; order Mycobacteriales; family Mycobacteriaceae; genus Mycobacterium. Next base: position 11,675 of record JBPPMV010000172.1, read on the forward strand.
GCGATGGTTCCGTCGGCCAGCATCTGCTGCATGCGGTCCGCGTCCACCGGCGGGGACAACAGAAACCCCTGTGCCCGATAGCAGCCCATCTTCACCAGCACCTGCGCGGCCGCCTCGGTCTCCAGGCCGACCGC
>JBPPMV010000173.1:0-2496 GCA_051306235.1 Mycobacterium sp.
CAGCGGGCACCGCGTCTGGGTATCCACAATTCCGGCTGGGTGCAGAGCCCGGGCGCCGAGCGACTCGACGACCGGCGCTACCGCCAGGTCCTGCAGGAATACGTGGTGCGCATCCTGACCCAGTTCCGCAACGACCCGCGCGTGCTGGGCTGGGATCTGTGGAACGAACCCGACAATCCGGCGGCGGTCTACAAGTCGGTGGAGCGCGATGACAAGCCCCAACTCGTCGCCGACCTGCTACCCCAGGTCTTCCGCTGGGCGCGCACGGTGGATCCGGTACAACCGTTGACCACCGGCGTCTGGGAGGGCGAATGGGGAGACAGGTCGCGTCGTAGCGAGATGGCAGGCATTCAACTCGATCTCGCCGATGTGATCAGCTTCCACAGCTACGACAACCCGGCCGGATTCGAGGCCCGGATCAACGAACTCCAGCCATGGGGCCGGCCGATCATGTGCACCGAATACCTGGCCCGCACCGAGGGCAGCACCATCGAAGGGGTGCTGCCGGTGGCCAAACGCCGGCACGTCAGCGCGTACACCTGGGGTCTGTTCGCCGGCAAGACCCAGACCTGGCTGCCGTGGGACTCGTGGGACAAGCCGTATCTGAAGCCGCCCAGGGAGTGGTTCCACGATCTCGCCTTCGCCGACGGGCGTCCCTACCGGCGGCACGAGATCGACACGATCAGGAAGCTGACTGGATCTGGATGAGGTTGCCGCAGGTGTCATCGAGCACAGCGGTGATCACCGGTCCCATCTCGGTGGGCGGCTGGGTGAAGCGCACCCCGAGTCCGCTCAGCCGGTCGAACTCGGCGCGCACATCGTCGACTTCGAAGGCGGTGAACGGGATTCCGTCGTGCACCAAGGCGTCCTTGAATGGTTTTGCCGCCGGATGGCCGTCGGGTTCCAGCACCAGCTCGGTTCCTTCGGGGCTGTCTGGTGACACCACGGTGATCCAGCGCGCGTCCCCCATCGGGATGTCGTGTTTGGGCCGGAAGCCGAGCGTGTCTGTATAGAAGCGCAGCGCCTTGTCCTGATCATCGACCATCACGCTGGTCAGGCTGATTCGCATGGTGTTTCCTTCCCGGGCTTCTTGAGCCATCGTGCGATGACGGGTTCCAGCGGCGCGGTGTTGATGTGGTGGAACTTGTACCGTCCCTCGCGCCGCGTCTGCACAAGACCGGCCGATTCGAGCACGTCCAGGTGCTGCGAGATCGCCTGCCGCGATGAGTTCAGCCCGTGCCTGGTCGTGAGCCGGCCGCAGATCTCGAAGAGCGTCTGTCCATCACGTTCGGTGAGCTCATCGAGGATGGTGCGGCGCGTGGCATCTGCCAGCGCTTTGAAGACATCACCCACTGGACTCACGATAGGCAAGTAGTTTCTTGCCTGTCAAGCGTGACCAGAGGCGGAACATCTCCCGTGCCATCGGGAGCCTGTCGGTCTTCGCGCCCGCCTGAGACCAGACCTATGCCCCCGACAACCCGGCTTTGACCTGACGGGTCAGCACGTCGGCCAAAATCTCGCGGTCCCCGGCGAACAGGCCGTCCAATGCCAGCCGGGCGACCGCCGCGGGATCGGTCTTCTGATCGGCGGGGATGTAGCTGACCATGTCGGTGTCCATGTATCCGACATGCAGCGCCGACACGTGAATACCCCTGGGGGACAGCTCATCACGCACAGCATCGGTGAGTGCCCACGCCGCCGCCTTTGCCGACGAATACGCACCGCTGGTGGCCGGGTGTAACCAGGACAACACCGACAGCACATCGAGAATCGCCCCGCCTCCGTTGCGTTCGATGACCGGGGCGAATGCGCGAATGACCTGGAGGGTCCCGAAAAAGTGCGTCTCCATCTCCAGGCGGATGTCGTCCATCGACCCCTGGAGCAGGCCGGCCTGGGTGGACACGCCGGCGTTGTTGATCAGGACGGTGACGTCACCGGCGATCTCCGCTGCGCGGCGGATGGATTCGGGATCGGTGATGTCGAGCTGGATCGATACGACGCCAGGCAGGTCCACGGCCTCGGGCCGTCTCGCCGCGGCGTAGACCTTGGCCCCGCGGGCGGACAGTTCAGCGGCGAATTGCCGTCCGAGTCCGCGATTGGCGCCGGTGACCAGTGCAGTTACTTGTTGTGTGTTCATACTTGATCAGAACAGATCCGCAGCGCGAAAACGACCGGAGCGGAGCAGGTTTGCAGGTAGCCGGTAGACCGTCAGTCCATCCGCCCGGCATCTTCCAGGCGCAGTACGGCAGCACCCTCTTCATCGGAGGCCTCCAGGTCGACTTCGGCGACGAACGCCCAGTCATGGTCGCCCGCAGGGTCATCCAGGATCTGGCGCACCCGCCACCCCCCGGGATCGCGATCGATGATCAGCAGTGCCGGGCCGCGGGCGTCGGCGCCGATACCGACATCGGCGTGCTCCTCGAAGTACGCGTCGCCGATCTCCTGCCAGCGCTCGGCGGACCAGCCCGTGGCAGTGTCGAGTTCACCCAGGTCGTA
>JBPPMV010000174.1:0-7017 GCA_051306235.1 Mycobacterium sp.
CACATCTCGTGATCGAGTCGGCGCCGGTCCTCGATGGTCAGGCAGGCCGATTCCCGCACGATGATCGTGGCTCGCCATTCGGAGAGCACACCGGCTTCCAGGGCGGCCAGGGTGCACGGCATCTCGTGTACGAGCGCCTTGGCGAATCCCAGGTGCTGATCACCCTTGGTGGTCGAGTCGCGGCGGGCGAGTGCGATCTCCGATGTGAGGCCGCGTCCGCGCTTGTTCGTCGGGATGCCGGACCGTTCTTCGAGTTGGCGGCGGATGGCATCCCACTCGGCGGCGCTTCTGGCCTGCTCGGCGGCGGCGGTCGACTTCACGCGTTCCAGTTCGGTGATGCGATCCCGCAGCGCCGCTTCGCGGGTCTGCAGGTCGACGGTCGCCGACTGTTCGAACATATGTTCGACAATACACGACCGGCGGCATTGTGTCGATCAGTTCCGCGCGGCCGGCCGCAGCAGCGCAACGAGTCGCGACTCCCAGTCGTCGTGCACCTGTCCGGTGCGGGCGCGCTCGGCGATATAGGCACCCACGATGGCGTCGATCAGCGTGTCGGCGTCGATGCCGGGGTCCAAGTCCCCGTCGCTTCTCATCTCATCGATCACCGTCACGAGCGCCGCGCGTTGCGCGACCAGTACTTCTCGGAATAGTCCGTTGAACTCGGGATCCTCCTCGGTCAGCAGGGATGCGAACCCGCCGAACCCGATTCCGTCATGGACCGCACTGACTGCTTGCCGGATGAGCCAGTGCCATCGTGCGGTCGCGTCGGCCCGCGGCGGGGCGGGCGTAGAAGCGATGAGTTGGGACAACGCCGCTCGCAGCATGTCGCGCCGATCTCGGTGGCGGCGGTAGATCGTCGTCTTCGCCACCCCGGAGTGCGCCTGCACAGCCTGCACGGTGACCGACCGCGGACCGCTGGTGCGCAACAACTGCAGTGCCGTCTCGGCGATCCGGTCTCCGACGTGCATGGATGTGGCCATATCGCCATTATGCGCTACGCTGAGAGTATCGCTACGCTTCACGTAGCGTGTCGTCAGGTCGAGTGAGGTGAATTCCCGATGAGGGCCCTATCCAGGAGTTATGTCGGTTACGTGTTCTTTCTTCTCGGGTTCGTGTCGCTGGGGTTGTTCGTGGCAGCTCTGGCATTCGGCAGTGCGCTTGCCGTTTGGGCCGGCATCGCCCTGGTGGTCACGTTCGCTGTCGCCCTCGCAGTGTTCCGGGCGGGTTCGAGCGCGGGCGCGAACATCTGGGCGGAGCCTGTGAAGTGTGCCGACGTGGATCGCTACGCAACCACCTACCGCAAGGGCGAGGGTTGCACTCTGCCTGCCGATGACCCGGCTGAGGTCACGCAGTGGCGTGCGCGAGCCGCATGATCGAACGGGCCCCGGGTCCCGAAGGTGAGCGTGAGGTCCCACGGTGCGAGATGATCAGCGGCGCCACCATGCGCGATGCGCTCATCTTGGCTTCGTCTCTCTCATCGTGATGACTGTCGGTGGGCTTCTGTGGCCGGCAGCCCCGAAATCGCCGAGACCGCTGCCGGTACTCAACTCGTTCTTCACCATCCCGCCGGTAGCGGTAACGTAACCCCCGGTGTGCCGGGAAGTCTGGTCGGCGTTCGCGCCACGCTGACCAAGGGAGCCCGATGACCGAACACCGCAATCGACTGTTGAGCCGGGGCTCGTGGCCGGAAAGCCGCAGGGTCTCGGAGATCCTCCGCAAGGAAACCGTCGGCGGCATCATTCTCCTGATCGCCGCCGCCGCCGCGATCGTCTGGGCCAACTCGCCGTGGGCGGAAAGCTATTTCGCGCTGCGAGATCTGAAAGTTGGTGGCGAGCCCTTCGGGCTGCACCTGAACCTCAGCCTCGGCGCCTGGGCGGCCGACGCGCTGCTCGCCATTTTCTTCTTCGTGGTCGGCCTGGAACTCAAGCGCGAGTTCGTCGCGGGTGACCTGCGGGATCCCGGCCGGGCGGCGATGCCCATCGCCGCCGCGGTCGGCGGCATGGTGGTGCCCGCGCTGATCTTCGTCGCGGTCGCTTCGCAGGGGGGAGAAGGCGCACTCAAGGGGTGGGCCATCCCGACGGCGACCGATATCGCCTTCGCGGTGGCCGTGCTGGCCGTCATCTCCACCCACCTGCCGTCGGCGCTGCGGATGTTCCTGCTGACGCTGGCTGTGGTCGACGACCTGTTGGCCATCACCGTGATCGCCGTCTTCTACACCGACAGCCTCAACATCGCGGCCCTGGGGCTTTCGCTGGTTCCGTTGGCCATCTTCGCGGTATGCGTCCAGCGCGGCGTGCAGGCCTGGTGGATTCTGATCCCCCTCTCGATAGTCACGTGGGTGCTGATGCATGAGTCCGGTGTGCACGCCACCGTCGCCGGTGTGCTGCTCGGGTTCATGGTGCCGGTGCGCCGGACCGCGACACGCCGTGGCGTCGAGACCGATTCCGGCATGGCCGAGTACTTCGAGCACCGCTCGAGGCCCATCTCAGCGGGAATCGCGATCCCGGTGTTCGCGTTCTTTGCGGCGGGGGTGAGCCTGGGCGGTTTCAGCGGCCTGGCCACAGCCCTCACCGACCCCATCACGCTGGGCATCGTGCTCGGTCTGGTGCTGGGCAAACCGATCGGCATCTTCCTCGTCACCTGGACGTTGTCCAAGCTGACGAGGGCCGAGCTGGATTCCTCGCTGCGCTGGGTGGACGTGCTGGGAGTGTCGATGCTCGCCGGTATCGGGTTCACGGTGTCACTGCTGATCGGTGACCTCGCCTACGGGCTCGGCTCGGAACGTGACGAATTTGTGAAAGTCGGCGTACTGGTCGGCTCCCTGCTCGCGGCATTGCTCGCCTCGGTACTGCTGGCCACCCGAAACGCCGCGTATCGCCGCATCGAGCAGGAGGAGACATCGGACGCCGATCAAGATGGGGTGCCCGACATCTACCAGGCTCGACAGGACTGATGGGTGTTACGTGGCTAAACTGGCGGGATGCTTAAACAGATCCGCGGTCCCGCAGATCTGCAGCACCTGTCCCAGTCGCAGCTCGATGAGCTCGCCGGTGAGATCCGTGAATTCCTCATTCACAAGGTCGCTGCAACTGGTGGACATCTGGGCCCAAATCTCGGCGTCGTCGAGCTGACACTGGCGCTGCACCGGGTTTTCGATTCCCCGCATGATCCGATCATCTTCGACACCGGGCACCAGTCCTATGTGCACAAGATCCTGACCGGACGCGCCGGCGACTTCGATCAGCTGCGGATGAAGGACGGGCTGTCGGGGTACCCGGCGCGCGCCGAGAGCGAGCACGACTGGGTGGAATCCAGCCATGCCAGCACCGCGCTGTCCTACGCCGATGGCCTGGCCAAGGCGTTCGAGCTGTCGGGGCACCGGAACCGGCATGTGGTGGCAGTCGTCGGTGACGGCGCGCTGACCGGCGGTATGTGCTGGGAGGCTCTCAACAACATCGCCGCCGCCAAGCGGCCCGTCGTCATCGTGGTCAACGACAACGGCCGCAGCTATGCGCCGACCATCGGTGGATTGGCCGATCACCTGGCCGCCCTGCAGCTGCAGCCCGGGTACGAGAAGTTCCTGGAAAAGGGCCGTGACGTGATGCGCGGGATGCCGCTCATCGGCGAGGTCTGCTACCAATGCATGCACAGCGTGAAGGCCGGCCTCAAGGACGCGCTGCAGCCGCAGGCCATGTTCACCGATCTCGGTCTGAAGTACGTCGGCCCCATCGACGGCCATGACGAGCGCGCCGTCGAGGCGGCCCTGCGCCACGCCCGGGGCTTCAACGCGCCGGTCATCGTGCACGTCGTCACCCGCAAGGGCATGGGTTACGCGCCCGCCGAGGCCGATGAGGCCGAGCAGATGCATGCCTGTGGCGTCATCGACCCGCTCACCGGGTTGGCGACCGCGGTCTCTGCACCGGGATGGACCGGCGTCTTCTCCGACGAGCTGATCAAGATCGGGCAGCGCCGCCGCGATGTCGTCGCGATCACCGCGGCGATGGCGGGTCCCACCGGGTTGGCGCCCTTCGGCCAGCAGTATCCGGACCGGCTCTTCGATGTCGGTATCGCCGAGCAGCACGCCATGACCTCGGCGGCCGGTTTGGCGATGGGTGGCATGCACCCGGTGGTCGCCGTCTATTCGACCTTCCTCAACCGCGCCTTCGATCAGATGATGATGGACGTTGCGCTGCACAAGCTTCCGGTGACCATCGTGCTCGACCGCGCCGGCGTCACCGGACCCGACGGTGCCAGCCACCACGGCGTCTGGGACCTGTCGATCCTCGGCGTCGTGCCCGGTCTGCGGGTGGCCGCACCTCGTGACGCCGCCCGGCTACGTGAGGAACTCGGCGAGGCGCTCGACGTCAAGGATGGACCGACGGCCATCCGGTTCCCGAAGGGCGCTGTCGGCGAGGACATTCCGGCACTTGAGCGTCGCGACGGTGTGGACATCCTTGCCAAGCCGGGCCCGGATTCTTCCGAAGATGTGCTGCTCGTCGCGGTCGGCGCGTTCGTCCCGATGGGCCTGGCGGTCGCGCAACGCCTTCAGCAGCACGGAATCGGCGTGACGGTTGTCGATCCGCGCTGGATTCTGCCGGTGCCCAAGGCGCTGCACGCGCTCGCCTCCGCGCACAACCTCGTCGTCACCCTCGAGGACAACGGTGTGCACGGCGGTATCGGTTCCGCGGTGTCAGCCGCGCTGCGGGCAGCCGAGATCGATGTGCCGTGCCGCGATGTCGGTGTGCCGCAAGAGTTCCAGATGCACGCCTCGCGCAACGAGGTGCTCACCGAGGTCGGCCTGACCGATCGGCACATCGCACGCCAGATCACCGGGTGGGTTGCTGCGCTGGGCTCCACGGTGGGTGAGCGCGTCGACCACCCGGTCGACTAGTCGGGCTGTTCTTCCTGCGGCGGTTTCGGTGTCAAGGCCTCGGTCAGCACCGGCACCGTCAGCTCGCGCTGCCAGGGTCGTGCCCCGGCTTGCGCCAGGAACTCCTCGACGGCGCCACCCACATCGGGCACCGGCTGCCAGTCCCAGCACAGCCGGCGCACGGTATCAGGTGTCAGTAGATTTTCGGTCGGCACCGAAACCCGTTGGGAGAGCTCGGTCAAGGCCCCGCGTGCGGCTTCCAGTCGCTCGGCGGCCTCCGGCTTGCGCCGCGACCAGCGTGCCGGCGGGGGAGGGCCGTTGAGCGGCTCGGAACCCGTCGGCGGATTCGGGTCCTGACGGGCCCGTGCCAACGCGTCCAACCAGACCTGCGCGCTGCGGCGTTGCTTGCCGCCGCCGAATACCGGTAGCGCGGTGATCTTTTCGACGGTGTCCGGGTCGACGGTGGCGGCGTTGACGATCGCCGCGTCGGGCAGAATCCGGCCGGGCGCGATATCGCGTCTTTGAGCGATGTTGTCGCGGGTGGTCCACATCTCACGCACCGCGGCCAGCGCCCGCGGGTCGCGCACTTTGTGGATACCCGAGGTCCGGCGCCACCGGTCGCGCCGGGTGATGGTCGGCTCGGCGGTGCGCAGGAACTCGAATTCCTGTGCCGCCCAATCCGATTTACCCTGCTCTTCCAGTACCGCCGCGATTGCCGCCCGCAACTCCAGCAGCACCTCGACATCGAGCGCCGCGTAGTTGAGCCAATCCGCGGGCAGGGGGCGTTTGGACCAGTCGGCGGCGCCGTGGCCCTTGACCAGGCCCAGTCCCAGCAGTCGGCGCACCATCTCCGCCAGGTTCACCCGGTCGAATCCGGCCAGCCGAGCCCCCAATTCGGTGTCATACAGACTCGGCGGGGTCAGGCCGAGTTCGGCCAGGCACGGCAGATCCTGATCGGCGGCGTGCAGTATCCACTCGTCTTGGCCGAGTACCTGCGCCAACGGTGCCATCACCTGCAACGGGTCACCGCCGTGGTTCACCGGGTCGATCAGCACGGTGCCCGCACCGGCCCGCCGGATCTGAATCAGGTAGGCGCGGTTGGAGTAGCGGAAACCCGATGCGCGTTCGGCATCGACGGCGAACGGTCCGCTGCCCTGAGCCAGGAACTCTGCAGCCCGCACGATGTCACTCGGGTACAGCGCGACCGCCGGCACTCCCTCGGCGGGCGCCAGCAGGGGAGTCGCTTCGGGTTCGTCGGGTTCGGTACCGGATACCTCGGGCTCAGATGCGGGGGGCTCGGTCATCAGGCGCGGGTGCGGGATCCCAAGCTGGTCACTCCGGCAGGCGGCAGACCGGCCGCATGCTCGAGGACCTCGCAGAAAGCCTGCACGTGCGGGCCCAACTCAAGGTTGGTCGCCGTCCAGGACGCGCGCAGTTCCAACTGGTGGGCGCGCGTCGGACCGGAGATGTCGCCGTAGCGCACCGAGGTGGTCGCGGTGACGGTGCCGCCCAGCGCGGTGACGGCTTCGCCGTGCTCGGCCAGCGCATCCACCAGCCAGCTCCAGGCGACCTCGGGTAGCAGCGGGTCCACGGCCTCGGTGGAGTCGAGGTCGGCCTGGATGTAGGCCACCAGGCGCATGGTGCCGTCCCAGGCTTCGGCGCCTTCGGGGTCGTGCAGCAGGATCAGCCGGCCGAACGCGTCACCGTCGGATCGTTCCGGTACGACCGGGGCGTCGGGGTGGCGTACCTCGGCGCCCAGCGCATAGCTGAACGGGGCCAGACGCTGCGGCGGACGGATGGGTCCCAGCTCGATTTCGGGTCGAACCGTAGCGGCATTCATGGCCGCAACCGCGGTGCGGAACTGAGCCGGTTCGGCGGACGTCACATTGGTGGACGCTAGACCCATCTCGTCTCACCGGTGCGCAGGCGCGCCGATCTCTGGCTCCGTGGCAACATAGGCTTTGATGAGCACCCGTCGTGACCTGCCAGAGTCGCCCTATCTTGCTGCTGCCGCCGGCCGCACCCCGTCCCGCACCCCGGTGTGGTTCATGCGCCAGGCGGGACGTTCGCTGCCCGAGTACCGGGCCTTACGCGCCAACCACAAGATGCTGGAGGCGTGCTTCGACCCGGAGCTGGTCTGCGAGATC
>JBPPMV010000175.1:0-4570 GCA_051306235.1 Mycobacterium sp.
TCCAGGAGCACTTTGACGGATGCGGCGCGGTCGGACAGGGCGTGCGCCACCGCGTCCCGACCGCCCGCCGCATCACCGTTCATTCTTCGAACATACATTCGACCACCGACAGAAATTGCCGAAAAGTGACCTATGTGATCAATGAGTTCAAAGAAACTTCTGAGACTGTTTGTCGCTCGAATGTCGCTGATAGCCGGGCACTTTCGTACCCGAGAATTCTCAGCTCACTGCGAACACCCGCCGCAGGAACGCCAGCTGATCCTCGACGGTCTTCTCGTACCAGTCGTTGCCCGGCCACACATCGAAGTGATCACACGCGTACCGGTGCACCTGCGCCCTGGCCAGCTCGGCGGTCTTGGCCACCGCCCCGGCCGGCACGAAGCGGTCGAAATCGCCGATCTGCACCAACACCGGACACGTCAACCTGCGGACCGCGGCCTTGACGCTCATCCGCCCGATTTCCATCCCGACCGAGGAGTCGATCTCGTTGCGCCATGTCGGCCCCGCCATTGCGAGATAGCTCTCGTAGGCGCCCGACAAGGACAGCGCACCGGGCTCACCGGGACGCCCCACGATCGGCATCAGTGTCGCGGTGCCGCCCCGGGCCACAGACAGCTTGCTGTGCATTCCGATCGCGGTCCAGCGCACCGCGGTCATGACGTCCAGTTCGCTGATGGCCGCGCGCCCGGCAGCCAACCCACTCGTCATCGGCGTCAGCGCGATCACCGCGGCGAGATCGTCACGATCACCGGCCACCTGCAATACATGCCCGCCCGACATCGAGGCACCCCACAGTGCGATGCGACCGCGGTCGACGCCCGGCAACTGGGCCGCCGCCGCGATGGCGCTGTGGAAGTCCTCCAGCTGACGTTCCAGTGAGATGGTCTGGCGCGGTTGCCCCTCAGAAGCGCCGAAGCCCCGGTAGTCGAACGCGAACACATCGATACCGGCGGCGGCGAACCGTTCCGCGAAGGGCTCGAGGCCGGAGTCCTTGGTACCGCCGAACCCGTGTGCCATCACCACGACGGGTCGCTGTTGGTCACCATCGGCGCGAAAATGCCATGCGCTGCAGCGCGTTCCGTGCGAGGTGAAAGAAAGATCCTGATACGTCATCGAGTCTCTCCATAGATTGTGCTCAGCCACACCGCGGCGGCCCCCTCGATCAGCTGTGCACGCGTCAGCTGCCCACCGAGGATGAATCGTTCCAGCATCCGGTCGTTGAACTCCAGCAACACCGCCGCGAGCACCTCGGGTGCGGGTGAATCGCCGCTGCGCTCGGCGCGGATCAACGCCGCCACCGACGGCGCGAAGGCATCCCGCGCGTCATCCCAGATCCTCCGGACGGTGACGCTCGATCCCCGCGCCTCCAGCATGGCGCTGAACACGTGCCGGTAACGGTCACTGGTGTCGAAAAGCCCGCCGAGCATGGCGTAGACGCGATCTCGCGGCGCATCGTCCCCTGTGGTGAAATCCTCGTTGACGACGAAGATCTCGGTGACCAGGCGTTCGATCAGCGCAGCGACGGCGGCAGCCTTGTTCTCGAAGTAGAAATAGAATGCCGATCGCGTTACCCCGGCCTGCGCGGTGATCTCGGCGACGTTGACGGCGTCCAGGCTGGAATCCTGCAACCAGCCGTCCAGCGCGTCAAGGATGGCTTCGCGGCGCTCGTCGCTGCGCAGCGACGGCCTGCGATCGGTCGGCGATCTCATACCGGAACCAGGTTCTCCGCAGCCCGTTTGATCCCGGCCGGGATCTCTTTGGTGCGGATATCGTGTTCGTAGTAGAAGTAGTCCACCTGCTGGGTGTGGCGCGCCCGGTTGGTGCAGTGGCCGGCATGCAGCTGCTGGTCGGCGTCGATAACCCGCTCCATCTCGTCGACACCCGGCAGGCCGTACTTGCCGACCGCGTACGCCGCCAGCAGCCGCGACTGGCATTCCACGAACGGGAAGAGCGTCGGAATCGCCTGGGCGAAGCCGATGAACACCACATCCTCGAAGCCCGGCTTGAACATCCGCTTGTACAACCGGATCTGGTTGTCCGGGGCGCTGATCAACTCGGGCTCGAAGAACGGGAAGGTGATGTTGTACCCGGTCGCGTAGACGATCACGTCGAACACATCCGACGTACCGTCCTCGAAATGCACGGTCTCACCGTCGAGCAATGAGACATTCGTCTTCGGGATGATGTCACCGGAGCCCAGTCGCAGCGGCAGCTCGACCGATTGGGTCGGGTGCGCCTCGAACAACTTGTGATTGGCCGGGGGCAGACCGTATTTGGTCGGGTCCGCACCCACCAGCGGGGCGAACGCCTGCGCGGCCTTGCGCTGCCAGGACAGCGGCAGGTACGGCGTCGTCTTGAAGAACTTGTCCCCGGGCTGCCCGGCAAGATATTTCGGCACGATCCACGCACTCGACCGCGTCGACAGGGTCACCTTGTTCTGCAACGTCTTCGAGGACAGTTCGACGGTGATATCGGCGGCACTGTTGCCGATCCCGATGACAAGGATGCGTTTTCCGGTCAATGCCAGCGGCGTCTGCGGGTCGATGTAGTTGTGCGAATGGATGGTGTCACCGGTGAAGGTCCCGGGGAATTCCGCCCAGCGCGCATCCCAGTGGTGGCCGTTGCCGACGACCAGCAGATCGAATTCCCGTTCCGTGCCCGCCTGGTCCTCGATGAGCCAGCCGCCGCCGTCGCGCCGGCGTGCGCTGCGGACCGCGTTGTTGAACTCGATGTTCTCCAGCAGACCGAACGCGTCCGCGTACGAGTCCAGGTAGGTCTTGATATCGCTGTGGTGCGGGAACGACGGATAGTGATCGGGCATCGGGAAGTCCTTGAACGACAGCCGATGTTTGGAGGTGTCGATGTGCAGCGATCGGTAGGCGCTGCTCAGGCCGTTCGGGTTGCCGAACGCCCAGTTACCGCCGATGCGGTCGGAGATCTCGAAGGTGGTGTACGGCACGCCGTAGTCCTTGAGCATCTTGCCCGCGGTCAGCCCGCTGATTCCCGCGCCGATAACCGCTGTCCGCGGATGGGTTCGCATCACGACCACTCCTCGAGTCCCTGTGAGGCCGGACACTACCCAGGGTCCTGACGCGCGTCAACAGCTACTGACGTACGTCAAATCGAGCGGATGACGCCGAGCTTGGTCAGGTGGTCGCACAGCGGTGCGACCCCGATGGTGAAGTGCTCGGCCATCGCCGCGCGGGCTTCGTCGGCGTCGCGCTGTTCGAAGGCCGCGATGACCCGGCGGTGATCCTTGATGGACTGGGTGGGCCAACCCTCCAGGGTGGGGAACACCGACTCGGGTTGATACCGGGTGATCCCGGACATGAACTGGGTCAGCTTCGGTGAGTCGGCAGCCACATTGATCAGCCGGTGGTACTCGTGATTGAGCCGCACCGTGCGCTCCGAGTCGGGCTGCTCGTAGGCCTGCTCCAACTGATCTTGGATCGCTTTCAGCTCGGAAAGCTGCTCGGCACTGATGTTCTCGGCCGCCCGCGCGGCCAGCTCACCCCCGACGTAGGCCTGCACATTGGCGACATCGGCGAGATCGCGTGCGGTGAACTCGAGCACCATGAAACCGCGTCGCGGGTGCTGTACCAGCAGACCCTCTGCCCGCAGATTCAGCAGCGCCTCCCGGACCGGGGTGACGCTGATACCCAGGTCGACCGCCAGCTGATCCAACCGCAGGTACTCCCCCGCGCGGTAGGTGCCATCGAAGATCCGTCGCCGGACCACCCGGGCGACATCGTCGGAGAGTTGCGGACGGACCGCGAACTCCGGTTCCCCCCGTCGCTTCGCTCGCCCCTGCCCTTCAGACCCGGTACTCATCCAGCAGATTCTTGCTGATGATCGTCTTCTGGATCTCGCTCGTGCCCTCACCGATCAGCAGGAACGGTGCATCCCGCATCAGCCGCTCGATCTCGTACTCCTTGGAATACCCGTAGCCACCGTGGATCCGGAAGCTCTGCTGGGTGACCTCGGCGCAGTATTCGCTGGCGAGATACTTCGCCATCCCGGATGCGACATCGTTGCGGTCACCGGAATCCTTGCGCCGCGCCGCATGCACCATCATCAGGTGGGCGGCCTCGACCTTGGTGGCCATCTCGGCAAGCTGAAAGGCGATGGCCTGGTGCCCGGCGATCGGCTTGCCGAATGTTTCCCGTTGCTGCGCATAGCGAATCGCCAGCTCGAAGGCACGTAGTGCTACGCCACAGGCGCGCGCCGACACGTTCACCAGGCCCACCTCGACCCCGTCCATCATCTGGAAGAAGCCCTTGCCCGGGAGCTCACCGAGCACATCACCCGCACTCGCCCGGTAGCCGTCGAAGATCAGCTCGGTGGTGTCGATACCCTTGTATCCCAGCTTGTCGAGCTTGCCAGGGATAGTCAGACCCGGTAGCACCTCACCGAATCCGGACGGCTTCTCGATCAGGAACGCGGTCAGGTTGCGGTGCGGTTTGTCCGCTCCCTCATCGGTTTTCACCAGAGCGGCGACCAGCGTCGAGCTGCCCCCGTTGGTGAGCCACATCTTCTGCCCGGTGATCAGATAGTCTCCGGAGCCGTCGCG
>JBPPMV010000176.1:0-9485 GCA_051306235.1 Mycobacterium sp.
ATCACCACGACACGCCGGTACGAGATCCTCGATCGACAGTTCTTCGACGGCGGATTCGTCCAGCAGCATGTGCTGCACGCCGCGGCCGCCCATGGTGCTTCGATCGAATTGCGGGTATGCATCGTGATCAAGGCGGGAGCCGACGGCTTGATCACCCGGATCGATGAATACTTCGACCCGGCCGATATGGCTCCGCTGCTGACGAGCTGAGGAGAACACCATGGACCCGCAGGACTGGATCGGCACCTGGCGGCTGGATCCCAGCCGTACGGAACTGGCCTTCCACAGCCCCACGTTCTGGGGGTTTGCACACGTCAAAGGCGTCTTCACGGATATCGAAGGCAAGGCCGAGGCAATGGCCGACAGCAACGTGACGGGCAGGCTCGCCATCACCGCGGCGTCGGTGGACACCGGGATCGGCCGCCGGGACAAGCATCTTCGGTCCGCCGACTTCTTCGATGTCGAGCGCTTCCCGCTGATCGAGGTGAGTGTGGAATCTGCGGAGGTCAGCGGGGCGTCATGGGTGACCCTGAGCATCCTGGTGACCGCGAAGGGCCGCGAACAGGAACTCGATCTCCCGGTCCACGTCCGCGGCGCCGCAGGCAACGAGGTCCAGTTGCAGACCACCACGACGCTCAATCGCCGGACTTTCGGAGTGGATGGCAACCTGCTCGGCATGATGGGTGACGCAGTGACCATCGAAGCCGCCGCGGTTTTCGTCAAGCAGTCGTAGCATCGCCCCTGTGGCCGACACCGATGCGCAGCTACGGATCCTGGTCTACAGCTCCAACAACCGGACCCGCGAACAGGTGCGGTCCGCGCTGGGCCGGCGCATCCATCCCGATCTGCCCGAGCTGAGCTACCTCGATGTCGCGACCGCTCCGGTGGTGGTCCAGCAGGTCGCCACGGGCGAATTCGATCTGGTGATCCTCGACGGCGAAGCCGCGCCCACCGGCGGGATGGGGCTGGCCAAACAACTCAAGGACGAGATCGAGGTCTGCCCGCCGATACTGGTTCTCACCGGACGGCCCGATGACGCCTGGCTGGCGTCGTGGTCACGCGCGGAGGCTGCCGTGCCACATCCGATCGACCCGATCCGTCTCGGTGAGGCCGTCGCGCATCTGCTGCGCAAACCCGGCTGAGCGCCGACAGGAATCACGGGCCAGCACGAATTGCGCTGCGGCCGTTCGTTCTCACCACTCTCTCGATGAGAGCGGGCGGCCGAGCAATTGACTCCGATACTAACCAAAATGCGCCGCCTCGACCGTTAACGCGACTAAGCTGTGTTCTAGCTCACATCGCCCGTCCAACGAGAGAGCGGCACAAAGGTTGACACAGGCATGAACGTCTACACACCCATCCTGGTGCTCGCGACGATTGCTGCCGCCTTCGCCATCGGTTCGGTGGGCATCGCCACGTTCATCGGACCGCGCCGCTACAACCGGGCGAAACTCGAAGCCTACGAATGCGGAATCGAACCGCTGTTGCCCGCCGAGGACGCCAAGCTCGCCACGGGCCAGCGGTTCCCGATGAAGTATTACCTGACCGCGATGCTCTTCATCATCTTCGATATCGAGATCGTGTTCCTGTACCCGTGGGCGGTGTCCTTCGATTCGCTGGGCCTGTTCGCGGTGGTCGAGATGCTGCTGTTCATGCTCACCGTTTTCGTGGCCTACACCTACGTCTGGCGCCGGGGAGGCCTGTCATGGGACTAGAGGAACAACTACCGGGCGGCATCCTGCTGTCCACCGTGGAGAAGGTTGCCGGCTACGTCCGAAAAGGGTCGTTGTGGCCGGCCACCTTCGGGCTGGCCTGCTGCGCCATCGAGATGATGGCGACCGCCGGGCCGCGGTTCGACATCTCCCGATTCGGTATGGAGCGATTCTCCGCGACCCCGCGCCAGGCCGATCTGATGATCGTGGCCGGGCGAGTCAGCCAGAAGATGGCACCGGTGCTGCGCCAGGTTTACGACCAGATGGCGGAACCGAAATGGGTGCTTGCGATGGGCGTCTGCGCGTCCTCGGGCGGCATGTTCAACAACTACGCGGTGGTGCAGGGTGTCGACCACGTGGTGCCGGTCGACATCTACCTGCCCGGCTGCCCGCCGCGGCCCGAGATGCTGCTCAACGCAATTCTCAAGCTGCACGCCAAGATTGCCGAGATGCCGCTCGGGGTCAACCGGGCCGAGGCCGTCGCCGCCGCCGAACAGGCCGCGTTGGCGTCGCCGACAACGCTTGAACTGACGGGGTTGCTGCGTTCATGAGCGATAAGCCAGACGTTGAAGTCATCGGCACCCGCCGCGGTAGTTTCGGGGTCACCGGCAGTGGTGACACCTCGGGCTACGGCCGGCTGATCCGTGAGATCACCCTGCCGGGCAGTTCACCGCGACCCTACGGCGGCTATTTCGACGATGTCGTCGACGCGTTGATCACCGCACTCGGCCCCGAACCGTTCACCGCCGCGGTGGAACGAGTCGTGGTGTTCCGCGATGAGCTGACCCTGGAAGTCCGCCGCGAGCACCTCCCGCTGGTCGCGCAGACCCTGCGTGATGACGTCGCGCTCAAGTTCGAGCTGTGCCTGGGCGTGTCGGGTGTGCACTATCCGCAGGAGCAGGACCGCGAACTGCACACCGTCTACCCGCTGATGTCGATCACCCACAACCGCAGGCTTCGCCTGGAGGTGGCGGCACCCGACACCGATCCGCATGTGCCCTCGCTCTTTTCGGTGTATCCGACCACCGACTGGCATGAGCGGGAAACCTACGATTTCTTCGGCATCATCTTCGACGGCCATCCGTCGTTGACCCGCATCGAGATGCCCGACGACTGGGTCGGGCATCCGCAACGCAAGGACTACCCGTTGGGCGGCATCCCCGTGGAGTACCACGGGGCGCAGATCCCGCCGCCCGACGAGCGGAGGTCGTACAACTGATGTCACTTGAGACCGATCCCCCCGTCGTCATGGTCGGCGGCCAGGACTGGGATGCCGTGGTGGCCGCCGCGCGCGAGCATGCCGGTGAACGCATCGTCGTCAACATGGGCCCGCAGCACCCCTCCACGCACGGTGTGCTGCGTCTGATCCTGGAGATCGAAGGCGAGACCATCACCGAGGCCCGGTGCGGAATCGGCTACCTGCACACCGGGATCGAGAAGAACCTGGAGTACCGCAACTGGACCCAGGGCGTCACCTTCGTCACCCGGATGGATTACCTGTCACCGTTCTTCAACGAAACGGCCTACTGCCTGGGGGTGGAGAAACTACTCGGCGTCACCGATGACATCCCCGAACGCGCCAGCATCATCCGCGTCATGCTGATGGAGCTCAACCGGATCTCCAGCCATCTGGTCGCGCTGGCCACCGGCGGGATGGAACTCGGTGCGATGTCGGCGATGTTCTTCGGGTTCCGGGGTCGCGAAGAGATTCTGTCGCTGTTCGAGATCATCACCGGTCTGCGGATGAACCATGCCTACATCCGGCCCGGCGGCCTGGCCGCCGACCTTCCC
The DNA here is from genome assembly GCA_051306235.1 of Mycobacterium sp. Lineage (GTDB taxonomy): Bacteria > Actinomycetota > Actinomycetes > Mycobacteriales > Mycobacteriaceae > Mycobacterium. Next base: position 3,504 of record JBPPMV010000176.1, read on the forward strand.
GACGAGGCCATGCCGAAACTGCGTGAACTGCTCACGATCCTGCCCGAACAGTTGCGGGACCTGGAAAAGCTGCTGCGGGAGAACTACATCTGGAAGGCCCGCACCGAGGGCATCGGCTATCTGGACCTGACCGGGTGCATGGCGCTCGGAATCACCGGACCGGTACTGCGTTCGACCGGACTACCGCACGATCTGCGCCGGGCCCAGCCGTACTGCGGTTACGAGACCTATGACTTCGACGTCTGCACCGACGATGGTTGCGATGCCTACGGGCGCTACCTCATTCGCGTCGACGAGATGAAGGAGTCATTGAAGATCGTCGAGCAGTGCGTGTCCCGGCTGAAGCCCGGTCCGGTGATGCTGACCGACAAGAAGCTGGCCTGGCCCGCAGACCTCAAGGTCGGACCCGACGGACTGGGCAACTCCAACGAGCACATCGCCAAGATCATGGGGTCCTCGATGGAGGCGCTGATCCATCACTTCAAATTGGTCACCGAGGGTATCCGCGTGCCGGCCGGTCAGGTGTACGTGGCGGTCGAATCACCCCGTGGCGAGCTCGGTGTGCACATGGTCAGCGACGGCGGCACCCGCCCCTACCGGGTGCACTACCGCGACCCGTCGTTCACCAATCTGCAGGCGGTCGCCGCAATGTGTGAGGGCGGCATGGTGGCCGACGCGATCTCCGCGGTCGCGTCGATCGACCCGGTGATGGGAGGCGTAGACAGGTGATAGTCAGGTGACGACCATCGATCTCCAGCTGGGGCAACGCCCGGATGAATCGGGCCCACCGATCAGCGCTGGCCCGCAATCTTATTCCGACGAGGTGACACTGCGTCTGGCCGTCGACGCCGCACAGATCATCGCCCGCTACCCGGTGCCGCGGTCGGCACTGCTGCCGTTGCTGCACCTGGTGCAGGCGCAGGACGGCTACCTGACGCCGGCCGGGATCGGTTTCTGCGCCGCGCAGCTCGACCTCACCCCCGCCGAAGTCACCGCCGTCGGCACCTTCTACTCGATGTATCGGCGCACCCCCACCGGGGACTACCTCGTCGGGGTCTGCACCAACACCCTGTGCGCAGTCATGGGCGGTGACGCCATCCTTGATGTCCTGCAGGAACATCTCGGCATCCGCGCCGGGCAGAGCACCCCGGACGGTTCGATCACGCTGGAACACATCGAATGCAACGCGGCCTGCGACTACGCCCCGGTCGTGATGGTCAACTGGGAGTTCTTCGACAACCAGACACCCTCGTCGGCGCGGGATCTCGTCGACGACCTGCGGTCGGGTACAACGGTCGTGCCCACGCGCGGGGCCCCGATGTGCACCTTCAAGCAGACCGCGCGCATCCTGGCCGGCTTCCCCGATCAGCGACCCGGCGCCAACGACTCAGCACCCGGCCACGCCACGCTCGCGGGCCTGGAGGTGGCTCACGACCGGGGTATGACCGCGCCCGCGGTCGGTGAATCAGGTTCCACGACAAGCGGTCCCGATGACGAACGGATCGCCGAGGAGACGGCCCGTAACGAACCGGCTCCTGCGCCGTCGGCCGACCTGCCGCCGAAGAACGGGGACCGACCGTGACACTCGCGCCCGTTCTGAGCAAGCACTGGGACCAGCCGTCATCCTGGACGTTGGAAGCCTACCGACGCCACGGCGGCTACCAGGGATTGACCAACGCGTTCGATATGGCCCCCGACGATGTCATCGCCCTGGTCAAGGAGTCCGGACTGCGCGGCCGCGGCGGGGCGGGCTTCCCGACCGGACAGAAGGGGTCGTTCATCCCGCTGGGCTCCGTGGGCGCCGGCGCCAAACCGCACTACCTGGTGATCAACGCCGATGAGTCCGAACCCGGCACGTGCAAAGACATTCCGCTGATGATGGCCACGCCGCACGCGCTCGTCGAGGGCGCGATCATCGCGGCCTACGCCATCCGTGCCCGGTATGCGTTCATCTACCTGCGCGGCGAGGTGGTGCCGGTACTGCGGCGCCTGCAGGCCGCGGTTGCCGAGGCCTACGACGCGGGTTACCTCGGATCCGGTGATTCATCCCGTCGCTCCGCTCGCCCAGGTGTCGACCTCATCGTGCACGCCGGCGCCGGGGCTTATATCTGCGGCGAGGAAACCGCGCTGCTGGATTCCCTGGAGGGCCGCCGCGGCCAGCCCCGGCTTCGGCCGCCCTTCCCTGCCGTCGCCGGTCTGTACGCATGCCCGACAGTGGTGAACAACGTCGAATCCATCGCCAGCGTGCCGACCATCCTGGCGCGCGGGGTGGACTGGTTCAAGTCCATGGGTTCGGACAAGTCGCCCGGGTTCACCTTGTACTCGCTGTCCGGGCACGTCACCCGACCGGGCCAGTACGAGGCCCCGCTGGGCATCACGCTGCGTGAACTGCTCGACTATGCCGGTGGCGTGCGGGCCGGGCACCAGCTGAAGTTCTGGACGCCCGGCGGATCGTCGACACCGCTACTGACTCCCGAACACCTGGACGTGCCATTGGATTACGAGGGCGTGGCCGGCGCCGGGTCGATGCTGGGCACCAAGGCACTGCAGATCTTCGACGAAACCACCTGCGTGGTGCGGGCGGTGCGCCGGTGGACACAGTTCTATGCCCACGAGTCCTGCGGCAAGTGCACACCGTGCCGGGAGGGCACCTACTGGCTGGCCCAGATCTATCAGCGGTTGGAGGACGGCTCCGGGGTGCCGGAGGACATCGACAAGCTGCTCGACATCTCCGACGCGATCCTCGGCAAGTCGTTCTGCGCGCTCGGGGACGGTGCGGCCAGCCCGATCATCTCGTCCATCAAGTACTTCCGCGACGAGTATCTGGCCCACCTGGGCGGCGGGTGCCCGTTCGACCCGCACGCCTCGACACTGTTCGCGGCCGAAGGAGTGGGCGCATGAAGGTCAGCTTCATCCCGCGAGAAGACGCCAATGGCCGCAAAACGGGCCACTTTTGCGGCCATTCATGTCTGCTCGCGAGAGAAACGGGAGTGGGCGCATGACGATCGCCGAGCCGGCCAAGGAGACCACGCAGGTCGAGATGGTGACACTGTCCATCGACGGTCACGAGATCAGCGTGCCGAAGGGCACCCTGCTGATCCGCGCCGCCGAGCTGATGGGCATCCAGATCCCGCGGTTCTGCGACCACCCGTTGCTCGACCCGGTCGGCGCCTGCCGGCAGTGCCTGGTCGAGGTCGAGGGGCAACGCAAACCGCTGGCCTCGTGCACCGCCGCGGTCACCCCCGACATGGTGGTGCGCACCCAGCTGACCTCCGAGATCGCCGACAAGGCCCAGCACGGGGTGATGGAACTCCTGCTGATCAACCATCCGCTGGATTGCCCGGTGTGTGACAAGGGGGGCGAATGCCCGCTGCAGAACCAGGCGATGTCCAACGGCCGCACCGATTCCCGGTTCACCGATGTCAAGCGCACCTTCCCCAAACCGATAAACCTGTCGGCGCAGGTGCTGCTGGACCGGGAACGCTGCGTGCTGTGCGCGCGGTGCACCCGGTTCTCCAATCAAATCGCCGGCGACCCGTTCATCGAACTGCTCGAACGCGGCGCGCTGCAACAGGTCGGCATCGCAAACGGGGAGGCATTCGACTCCTATTTCTCCGGTAACACCGTGCAGATCTGCCCGGTCGGGGCACTGACGGGCACCGCCTACCGGTTCCGGGCCCGGCCCTTCGATTTGGTATCCACGCCGAGTGTCTGCGAACACTGCGCCTCGGGCTGCGCGCAGCGCACCGATCACCGGCGCGGAAAAGTGTTGCGGCGGTTGGCCGGAGACGATCCCGAGGTCAACGAGGAATGGAACTGCGACAAGGGCCGCTGGGCGTTCACCTACGCACGCCAGGGTGACCGCATCACCACTCCCCTGGTCCGCGATCCCGACGGCACCCAGCGTCCGGCGTCCTGGTCGGAGGCGGTGGCGATCGCGGTGCGCGGGCTGACCGCCGCGGCCGGGCGGGCCGGGGTCCTGGTCGGCGGCCGGGCCACCGTCGAGGATGCCTACGGCTACGCCAAGTTCGCCCGGATCATGCTGGACACCAACGATATCGACTTCCGCAGCCGGGTCCACTCGGCGGAGGAGGCGCAGTTCCTGGCGCATGCGGTCGCCGGCCGGCCACAGTCGGTGAGCTATGCCGATATCGAGGCCGCACCCGCGGTGCTGCTGGCCGGGTTCGAACCCGAGGAGGAGTCACCGATCGTCTTCCTGCGGCTGCGCAAGGCTTTCCGCAAGCGGGGACTGCCGGTGCTGTCGGTGGGCCCTTTCGCCACCCGCGGTCTGCACAAGATGGGCGGCCGGCTGATCCCGGCCGCACCGGGCGGCGAGGCCGCGGCGTTGGATGGTCTGCACACGGAATTGCCCGTCGGCGCGCTGATTCTGGTCGGCGAACGCCTGGCCGGCTCCCCGGGTGCCTACTCGGCGGCGGTCCGGCTCGCGGCGGCGACGGGTGCGCAGCTGGGCTGGGTGCCACGTCGGGCCGGGGATCGTGGCGCGCTGGAAGCCGGTGCGGCACCGCATCTGCTGCCCGGTGGCCGTCCCGTCGAGGACGCCGAGGCCCGCGCCGAGGTGGCCGCCGCCTGGAATGTCGCGCAGCTTCCGTCGGCGCCGGGACGCGATACCGACGGAATTCTCGCCGCGATCACCGACGGTGACCTGCAGGCACTGCTCGTCGGTGGTGTCGACATCGATGATCTGCCCGATCCGCAGGCCGCGCTCGCCGCGCTGGACGCCGCACCGTTCCTGGTCAGCCTGGAATTGCGGCGCAGCGCCGTCACCGATCGCGCCGACGTGGTGTTCCCGGTCGCCCCGGTGGCCGAGAAGGCCGGCACCTTCGTCAACTGGGAGGGCCGCTACCGTCCGTTCGGTGCGGCGCTGCCTCCCGCTGCCACCGCCGATATGCGGGTGCTGGCCGCCCTGGCCGATGAGGTCGGGGTGGACCTGCGACTGGGCGATGCTGCCGGCGTGCGCGCCGACCTGCAGCACCTGGGCAGCTGGCAGGGCACCCGGGCGGCCGCGCCGACCGTACCCCCGGCCGCGGTGGCGCAACCCGGTCCCGGCCAAGCACTGCTGGCGACTTGGCGGACGCTGCTCGACGATGGCCGACTGCAGGACGGCGAGCCACACCTGGCCGGCACCGCCCGGCCCGCGGTGGCACGGCTGTCCGCTGCCACCGCGTCCGAGATCGGTTGCTCCGACGGTGATCAGGTCCATATCAGCACCGCACGCGGTGAGCTCCGCTTACCGGTGGAAGTCACCGAGATGCCCGACCGGGTGGTGTGGGTACCACTGAACTCCGCCGGATCGGCTGTGCACCGGACCCTCGGCGCCGTGGTCGGATCGATTGTCGGGATCGGCCCGGCATGACCTACCCGGATTTGAGCTCCTTCGGGCACGACCCGTGGTGGTTGATGCTGGCCAAGAGTCTGGCCATCTTCGTGTTCCTGCTGTTGACCGTGCTCGTCGCCATTCTGGCCGAGCGGAAGATCCTGGGCCGCATGCAGTTGCGGTTCGGCCCCAACCGCGTCGGACCGTTCGGGCTGCTGCAGAGCCTGGCCGACGGGGTCAAACTGGCGCTCAAGGAAGGCCTGATCCCGACCGGTGTCGACAAGCCGATCTATCTGATGGCGCCCGTCATCGCGGTGATCCCGGCCATCATGGCGTTCGCCGTCATCCCGATGGGCGGGCAGGTGTCGGTGTTCGGAACCACCACTGCGCTGCAGCTCACCGACCTGCCGGTGGCAGTGCTCTATGTGCTCGCGGTGACCTCGGTCGGGGTGTACGGAATCGTGTTGGCGGGCTGGGCCTCCGGCTCCACCTATCCCCTGCTCGGCGGGCTGCGCTCGAGCGCCCAGGTGGTGTCCTATGAGATCGCGATGGCACTGTCGTTCGTCGCGGTGTTCCTCTACGCCGGCACCATGTCCACCTCCGGTATCGTCGCCGCCCAGCACGACATCTGGTTCGTGTTCCTGCTG
>JBPPMV010000177.1:0-8767 GCA_051306235.1 Mycobacterium sp.
GCCAACAGGTCGGCGTACACCCAGTGCGTGGTGGCCGAGCGCCCGTCGAGGACGCCCGCGGCCGCCAGCGCGAAGGCTCCCGAGCAGATCGACACCAGGCGGGCCTCGCGCCCGTCGGCCGCCCTGATCGCCTCGACGAGTCCGCCCGACGGGCGTTGTGTCACATCGCGCACGCTGGGGATCACCACGGTGTCCGCGGCCGCGAGATCCTCGATGCCGTAGGACGTGCGCACCACCGCGCCGCCGAGCATCCGGATCTCGGGCTGTTCCGAGCAGAGTTGCACCGCGTAACCGGGTGGCGCGATGCCTGCCGAGAACAGCGCGGGCAGCTCGGCCATCCCGAAGATCTCCGCGGCCAGGCCCGATTCGAAGCCCGACATACCGTCGTAGGCGAGGATCGCGACCGTGTGCATGTCACTATCTTAGCGAACAGCGGCCTCAGTGCCACTGTTCGAATGCGCGCAGATTCGGCATCGTCGGAGACATGTTGAAAAAAGCACCGGAGCACAAGCGTTTTCGCGTCCTCGCCGAGCTGTTCGCCGGACTGCACACCGCGAACGGACTGGCACACGGTGTGCCGCCGGCCGCATCGTCACCAGCGCGCCGCACCACCACGCAAGAAACCCCCGGACTCGCCGTTTCGAGGACGGTGAGCCCGGGGGTTTCTGGTCTGAGCCGCTACGCCTCGAGTGAGGCGGGCGGGTTGAAGCGGTCGCCGTAGCGGGTGGCCAGTTCCTTGGCCCGCGCCACGAAGGCGGCCTTACCGACACCGAGCGCACCCTCGTAACCGACGATGAACTGCGCCGAACCACCGGTGTAGGGCGGGAAGCCGATACCCATGATGGACCCGATATTCGCGTCGGCGGTCGAGGTCAGAACGCCCTCGTCGATGCACTTCTGGGTCTCCAGTGCCTCGGCGAACAGCATGCGGTCGATGGCATCCTGCAGCGGGATCGTGGAAGTACCGGAATTGAAGGTCTCCTTCAGCCCCGACCACAGCCCGGTGCGCTTACCGTCGACGTACTCGTAGAAACCGGCACCGGACAACCGCGACGGGCGACCGATCTCGATCATCTTCTCCACGACGGCCTCGCTCGGGTGGGGCACGTGCGTACCGCCCGCGTCCTCGACGCCCTTGCGGGTCGCCACGGCGATCTTGTGCATCAGTTCCAGGTTGAGCTCATCGGAAAGCTGCAGTGGCGCGGCCGGGTACCCGGCCTGTGCACCGGCCTGCTCGATGCTGGCGGGCTCGACACCCTCGCCCAGCATGGCCAGCGCCTCGTTGACGAAGGTGCCGATCACCCGGGAGGTGAAGAAGCCGCGGCTGTCGTTGACGACGATCGGGGTCTTCTTGATGGCCAGCGTGTAGTCGAACACCCGGGCCAGCGCCTCATCGGAGGTCTTCTCGCCCCTGATGATCTCCACCAGCGGCATCTTGTCGACCGGGGAGAAGAAGTGGATACCGACGAAGTCCTCCTGGCGCTTCACACCACTGGCCAGGCCGGTGATGGGCAGCGTGGAGGTGTTGGAACCCAGGATCGCGTTGATGTCGACGATGTCCTCGATCTCCTGGAACACCTTGTGCTTGAGTTCCTGGCTCTCGAAGACGGCCTCGATCACGAAGTCGACACCGGCCAGATCGCCCGCGTCGGCGGTCGGGGTGATCTTGGCGAGCAGCGCGTCGGAGCGCTCCTGGGTGGTCTTGCCACGCTTGAGCGCCTTGGCCTCGATACCCTCGGAGTAGGCCTTGCCCTTCTGGGCTGCCTCGATCGAAACATCCTTGAGCACAACGTCATAACCGGCCTTGGCCGACACGTAGGCGATACCGGCGCCCATCATGCCCGCGCCCAGCACACCGATCTTGCGGATCTCGACCGGCGCGATGCCCTCCGGCCGCGAGGCACCACCGTTGATCGCCTGCAGATCCAGGAAGAACGCCTGGATCATGTTCTTGGCGACCTGACCGGTGACCAGCTGGGTGAAGTAGCGGCTCTCGATGCGGGTGGCGGTCTCGAAGTCCACCTGCGCGCCCTCGACGGCCGCGTTCAGGATGGCCCGCGGTGCCGGCATCGGCGCACCCTTGAGCTGCTTCTTGAGCAGCGCCGGGAAGGACGGCAGGATGCCGGCCAGGCCCGGGCTGGACGGGGTGCCGCCGGGCATCTTGTAGCCCTTGACATCCCACGGCTGCACGCCGCCCTCGGGGTTGTCCGCGATCCACTTCTTCGCGGCGGGAACGAGCTCGTCGACGGACTTGACCAGCACGTCGACCAGACCGATGTCCTTGGCTTTGGTCGGGCTGAACCGGGCGCCCTGGGAGAGCACCTCCATGAACGCCTTCTGGATACCGAACATCCGCACGGTGCGGGCCACGCCGCCACCGCCGGGCAGCAGGCCCAGGGTCACCTCGGGCAGACCGATGACGACACCCTTGACGTCGGCGGCGATGCGGTGATGGGTGGCCAGCGCGATCTCCAGGCCGCCGCCGAGCGCGGCGCCGTTGATGGCCGCGACCACGGGCACACCGAGGGTTTCCAGCTTGCGCAGGTCGGCCTTGATGAACTCGACCTCGTCGAACGCCTGCTGGGCGTCATCGGGACCGAGGTTGATCATGCCCTTGAGGTCGCCGCCGGCGAAGAAGGTCTTCTTCGCGCTGGCGATGACGACGCCCTTGATCGAATCCTTTTCGGCCACAAGGCGTTCCACCGCATTGTGCATGGATTCCTTGTAGTGCTCGTTCATCACGTTGGCCGAGCCGGTGGGGTCGTCCAGCGTCAGTGTGACGATGCCGTCGGCATCCTTATCCCACTGAATGGTGTTCTCTGCCATGATTTAGACCCTCTCGATGATGGTGGCCACACCCATGCCGCCGCCGACGCACAGCGTGATCAGTGCACGCTTGAGGCCGCGACGCTCGAGCTCGTCGACCATGGTTCCGGTGATCATGGCGCCGGTGGCGCCGAGTGGGTGGCCGAATGCGATGGCGCCACCGTTGACGTTGAGCTTCTCGTCCGGGATGTTGAGGTCCTTCTGGAACTTCAGCACCACCGAGGCGAAGGCCTCGTTGAGTTCGAACAGGTCGATGTCATCGACGGTCAATCCGGCGCGGTCGAGCACCTTCTTGGTGGCCGGGGTCGGGCCGGTGAGCATGATGACCGGGTCGGCACCGCTGGTGGCGGTGGCCACGATGCGGGCGCGCGGGGTCAGACCCTGCGACGTGCCCGCTGCCTCGTTACCGATGAGCAGCAGGGCGGCGCCGTCGACGATGCCCGAGCTGTTGCCGCCGGTGTGGACATGGTTGATCTTCTCGACGTAGTGGTACTTCTGCAGCGCCACATCGTCGAAGCCACCCATCGCGCCGATACCGTCGAACGCGGTCTTCAGCTTGCCCAGGCTCTCGACGGTCGAGGAGGGACGCATGTGCTCGTCATGGTCGAGCACGACGAGACCGTTCTGGTCCTTGACCGGGATGACGGACTTGGCGAAGTAGCCGCCCGACCATGCTGCGGCCGCGCGCTCCTGCGAGCGGGCGGCGTAGGCGTCGACATCCTCGCGGGAAAAGCCCTCGATGGTGGCGATCAGATCGGCGCCGATGCCCTGCGGGACGAAACCGATGCGGTAGTTGGTGTCCGGGTCACTGGCCCAGGCGCCGCCGTCGGCACCCATCGGGACACGGCTCATGGACTCCACGCCACCGGCGAGCACCAGGTCGTCCCAGCCGGAGGCGACCTTCTGGGCGCCCAGGTTGACGGCCTCCAGGCCGGAGGCGCAGAAGCGGTTGAGCTGGAAGCCTCCGGTGGTCTCGGGCAGGCCTGCCACCAGACCGGCGGTGCGGGCGATATCGCCGCCCTGATCGCCGACCGGGGACACGACACCCAGGATCAGGTCGCTGATCAGGGTCTCGTCCAGGTCGGGATAGCGGGCGCGGATTTCGTCGACCAGGCCGACGACCAGGTTGACGGGCTTGATCTCGTTGAGGGCGCCGCCGCGCTGCTTACCGCGCGGTGTGCGGATCGCCTCATAGATGAAGGCATCGGACATACGTGATCTCCAGGTCCTGTTCAAATGTTGCTTTCGCAGGCTCCCGGACATGCAGAACCCGCGCGGAGGTTAGTCCTCTAGGCGAGGAGCCTAGCAGCCTCCCCCAACCGCTTGGTTGGGCGTCCGCTCAGCGATATACGCGAATGGCCACCTGTCGCACGTCTCCGGGGAGAAAGCGTGCAACAGGTGGCCATCGGGCCTGGTTGGTCAGGCGGTACGGGCTTCCGACACCTCGGCGAGCGTCGGGTAATCGGTGTAGCCCGCGGGCCCGGACGCGTAGAAGGTACTGACATCGGGCTCGTTGAGATCAGCCCCGAGCACCAGCCGATCGATCAGATCGGGGTTGGCCAGCCAGGTACGTCCGACGGCGACGGCGCTCGCCGCACCCCAGTCGGCAAGGCCTTCCAGCTGGCAGAAATCGGTGCCGGTGTCACGCCCGGTGTTGAGCACCAGCGTGCCGGACCACAGTGCGCGCAGCGCGCCGAAGGTCTGGGTGGACGGATCGATCAGCACATGCAGGTAGGCGATGTCGAGCGGTGCGATGCGGTTGATCAACGCCTCATAGGCCCCGACGGTGTCGTTCTCACGCATGTCACCGGCGGCGTTCCCGGGCGAGATGCGCACCCCGACGCGGTCGGCACCGATCTCGTCGGCGACGGCCTCGACGACTTCGGCGGCAAACCGCGCCCGGTTCTCCGTCGATCCGCCGTAGACATCGGTGCGGACATTGGTGACATCGGAGAGGAACTCGTGCAGCAGATAGCCGTTGGCACCGTGGATCTCGACACCGTCCATCCCGGCATCGACGGCGCGGCGGGCGGCCGATCGGAACTGCCCGACGATGGATTCGATCTCATCGATGCGCAGCGGGCGCGGGACCGGTAGCGGCTGCTTGCCCGATGGGGTGTGGGTCAGCATGTCCGCGGCGATCGCCGACGGGCCCACGGTCTCGAAGCCGCTGATCTCGGGATGAGCCATCCGGCCGACATGCCACAGCTGGACAAACATCTTGCCGCCCTCTGTATGCACCGCGGAGGCGATATCGGCCCACACATCCTGCTGGCGGTCGGTGTAGATGCCCGGGGTGTTCATATAGGCGCCGTTGGCTTGCTCACACACAGCGGTGGCTTCACTGATGATCAGGCCGGCCGAGGCCCGCTGGGAGTAGTACAGGGCTGCCAGATCCGACGGGGTGCCATCGGCCTGTGCGCGCGAACGGGTCAAGGGGGCCATGAAGATTCGGTTGTTGGCCTCGGTCGCGCCGACGCTCAGCGGCTTGAGGAGAGCGGCATCGGGGGCGAGGCGGAACGTCTGGTCGGTCACCCCGGTCTAAGCGCTGCGGAGCGCCGAATCATTCCCGGCGATGGCGGCCGATGTCACATTTCTCAGATCAGGATGGTCAGCGGATTCTCGATCCTGCGCGTGAAGGCCGCCATCCACTGGGCGGCCACCGCGCCGTCGATGGCCCGGTGATCGGCCGACAGGGTCACCGACATGACCGTGCCGACGGCCAACTCACCGTCGATGACCACGGGCCGCTGGGAGGCGCCGCCGACTGCGAGGATGCCCGAATGCGGCGGGTTGAGAATGGCGGAGAATGCGTCGACGCCATACATGCCGAGATTCGACACCGAGAAACTGCCGCCTTCGAGTTCCTGCTGCTTGATCCTGCCCGCGCGGGCGCGGGCGGCCAGGTCGGCGACCTGGGCCGCGACCGAGGAGATCGGTAGCCGGTCGACGCCACGCAGGACCGGGGTGAGCAGGCCACCGTCGACGGCGACGGCCACCGCGATGTCCGCGCCGTCGAACTGGCGGATCGAATCGCCGTGCCAGATCGAATTCGCCTCGGGCACTTCGACGAGAGCCGCCGCCACAGCCTTGAGGATGAAGTCGTTGACCGACACCTTGGCGGGGGCGGCTGCGTTGACGTTCCTGCGCAGTTCCAGCAGGGCGTCGACGCGGCACTCGGCACTGACATAGAAGTGCGGCACCGTGGTCTTGCTCTCGGTGAGCCGCCGTGCGATCGCCTTGCGCATGCCGGTCAGCGGAATGTCCACGAAGCCGGTCTGCCCCTGATCAGCCACCTTCACGGCCGGCGCCGAAACCGTGACGGGTTCGGGTGCGGGCAGCCGGTCCAGATCGCGCCGCACAATGCGGCCCGACGGCCCGGTGCCCGTCACCGTTGTGAGGTCGATCCCCTTCTCACGGGCGATCTTTCGGACCAGTGGAGTGGCAAAAAGACGGTGACCGTTTGTCTGTGGCGCCGACTCGGCGATTTCGGCGATCTTCTCGAACACCGGCGCCGCCGACTCCGGGTCCCGTGCGCTCACATCGACCGCGTCGGCCGTCTCGCCCGGCGCCGTCACCACGGCGATGGGTTCACCCACCGCGATTGTCGCGCCCTGCTCGGCCACCAGCTGGGCGATGACGCCCTCGACTTCGGCGGCGTACTCGACGACCGCCTTCTCCGTTTCGATTTCGGCGATCGGGTCGCCGATGGCGATCTCCTGACCGACCGATACCAGCCAGGTCTGAATGATGGCCTCACCCGAGTTGGCGAGCACCTCGGGCATCCGTACCACGGTCGCCATCAGGACCGATCCCCCGTCGAGTCGCCCGCGCCGGCACGGCCCATCGCCACGCGCATCTTCTCCAGGCCGACCACGATCTCCTCGGTGCCGGCGATGGCCGCCCGCTCCAATACCCGAGAAATACTGGGCGAGGCCTCCTCCCCCGACACCCGTTCGATGGGCTGATCGAGCCAGTCGAAGAGCCGCCGTTGAATCTCGTCGGCGAGCCACCCGCCGTAGGAGCTGCCCCGCGCCCCCTGCTCGACGATCAGCACCGCGTTCGTCTTCTTCACGCTCGCTTCGATGGTGCCCCAGTCGATCGACGCCCGGTCCAACCAGCGCAGATCGATCAGCTCGGCGTCGATGCCGGTCTGTTCGATGGCCTCGGCGCAGTGCGCCACCATCGACAGGTAACTGATGACGGTGACATCGTTGCCTGCGCGACGGATGGCAGCGGTACCCGGGGCGATGATGTAGTCGAGTTCCCCGTCGGGAACCTTGTCGGCGGTGCCGTACAGGTCGACGTGCTCGATCACCAGCACTGGATCTTGCAGCGCCAGAGCCGCATTCATCAGACCCACATAGTCGGCGGCGGTCGACGGCGCGACGATACGCCAACCGGGGCTGGTGGCGAAGATCCCAGCAGGGTCCATCAGGTGCTGAGAGCCGTAGCCCGAGCCCATCGCCACCTTGGTCCGCAGCACCAACGGCACCGCGTTGTCGCCGCCGAACATGTGGCGCGCCTTGCCGATCTGATTGAACACCTGATCGGCCGCCACCCACATGAAGTCCGGATACATGAACTCCACCACCGGCCGGAAGCGGCTGTCGAGCGCGAGGCCACCGCCCAGGCCGGTGAAGGCGTTCTCACTGATGGGGGTGCCCACCAGGCGTTGCTCGCCGTATTTGGCCAGGCCCTTGGTGGCGCCGTTGGTGCCGCCGTTGAGGCGGTGGACGTCCTCTCCGAAGATCACGATGCGCTCGTCGGTGGCCATCCGCCGGTCCATCACGCCGGCGACGGCTTCGATGAATTTCAGTTCGCGCCAGGGCCCTTGGTGGGCCGTGGGTTCCAGCACCTCGAGTGCGGACAGCTCACCGGCGTCGCCGCGCACGCCGACGTTGACGAAGCTCGGGTCGGGCCACAGTTCGGGCCGGATGCGCCGCTTGCCCGGCGACTCCGGATCGGTCTCCAGCAGCTCGGCCACTGCGGAGGTCATCGCGTGCTGGGCCTGCCTGCGCAGTTCGGCCACTCCCGCGTCGTCGATCAGGCCCCGCCTGGTCATCTCGGCGGCCATCTTGTCCAGCGGGTCACGCGCTCGCCACTGCGACTCTTCGTCCTTGTTGCGGTATCCGAACGCGCTGCCGGGGTACGAGCCGTTCTGGTGAAAGAAACGGTAGACCTCCACCTCGATGACGGCGGGTCCGTCGCCACCCCGCATCCGTTCGGCCGCCTGCTGTGTTGCCAGGTGCACCGCGAGTGGATCCATTCCGTCGACCCGCCAGCCCGGGATGCCGAACCCCTGGCCACGCACGGAGAGCCGCGGATCCGCGGTGATCTCGTCGACCCGCGTCGAGACCGCGTACAGGTTGTTCTCGATGAAGAAGCAGAACGGGAGCTTCCAGGCCGCGGCCAGGTTCATCGACTCCAGTACCGAGCCGATCTGGCTGGATCCGTCGCCGAAGTAGCTGATGGTCAGATCGGTGGTGCCACTGTGCTTTTGCGCCCAGGCGTTCCCGGCGCCCATCGGGACGCCGCCGCCGACGATGGCGTTGGTGCCCAGCGCCCCGGCCTCGAACCACTGCAGGTGCATCGACCCACCACGCCCACGGCAGTAGCCCTGCGCCAGACCGAGGATCTCGGCCAGCGTGCGCTGCAGCACGCGCTGGATCTTCGGGGTGACGGCGGCGGCTGGATCGATGACACCGCCGGATACGTGGGTGAGCGCCTTGGCCAGGAACTGGTGGTGGCCGCGGTGTGAACCGTTGACCGCGTCAGTGGACCGCAGTCCGACGATGGACCCGACCGCGCCGCCCTCCTGCCCGATGCTGGAGTGGGCGGGCCCGTGCACCAACCCTTCGCCGGCCAGTTCGAGGACGGTTTCCTCGAAGGCCCGGATGAGGTGCAGCTGGCCCAGCATCGTGCCGAGCAGCACCGGGTC
>JBPPMV010000178.1:0-4150 GCA_051306235.1 Mycobacterium sp.
CCGCTTGCACGGCTACCTCAGCGACGTTCCCCCGACAGAATTCGAGGCCGCGTTCTACGATGCATCACGGGCCGACCAAACCCTGGTCGGAATCCAATAGATCGAGCCTCCGGGAGAACCAGGGCGATTCAACCAGCGCGCCAACGCCGGTCTTGATCAGAGAACCTTGGACTTCAGATCATCCTCGGGAAGGTGCGCCCACTTTCACGCCGCCTCGCCGAGGCTCATCCACAGGTTCTGATCATTGCTCCGCAGACATGCCGGCGTGGTCGTCTGCTGGGCACACTGGGAAGACAACGATGTCGGAGGTGTTTGTGGCACAACAACTGTGGGCTGGCGTTGACGCCGGAAAGTTGGAACATCATTGCATGGTTATCGACGGCGAGGGACAGCGACTGCTGTCCCGACGGGTCGCCAATGACGAAGCGGTCCTGCTCGAATTGATCAACACGGTCACCGCAATGGCCGACGGTGGCGACATCACCTGGGCGATTGACCTCAACCACGGCGGGGCAGCCCTGCTGATCGCGCTGCTCATCACCGACGAGCAGCGGCTGCTCTACATTCCCGGCCGCACCGTCCACCACGCCTCGGGAAGCTACCGCGGCGACGGCAAGACCGACGCCAAAGACGCCGCGATCATCGCCGATCAACCCCGTATGCGCCGTGACCTGACCCCGCTGCGCCGGGTGACGAGATCGCGGTCGATCTGCGTATCCTGACCGCCCGGCGCACCGACCTGGTCACCGACCGCACCCGGGCAATCAACCGGCTGCGCGCCCAACTCCTGGAGTACTTCCCGGCCTTGGAACGGGCCTTCGACTACGGCCACAGCAAGGCTGCCCTGATCCTGCTGACCGGCTACCAAACCCCCGACGGACTGCGCCGAGCCGGTACCGCCCGGTTGCGCAAACGTAAGGCCTACAACGCAACTGCGGTCGCAGCCACAGCGATCGAGGCCGCCGACTCCCAACACGTCACCGTTCCTGGACAGCAGATCGCCGCGGCGATGGTCGCGCGGCTGGCCAAGGAGGTGATGGCCCTCGACACCGAAATCGGCGACACCGAAACGATGATCGAGGATCGATTTCGCCGCCACCGCCACGCCGAGATCATCCTGAGCATGCCCGGATTCGGGATCATGCTCGGCGCCGAGTTCCTTGCGGCCTCCGGCGGTGACATGGCTGCCTTCGACAGCGCCGATCGCCTGGCCGGCGTGTCCGGACTGGCGCCGGTACCGAGAGATTCCGGCCGCGTCAGCGGCAACCTCAGACGCCCCCGGCGCTACGACCGACGACTGCTGCGAGCGTGCTACCTGTCTGCGCAGATCTCCATCCGCACCGACGCCGCGTCCCGCACCTACTACGACCGCAAAAGAACCGAAGGTAAAACCCACGCCCAAGCGGTCATCGCCCTGGCCCGCCGACGCCTCAACGTCCTCTGGGCAATGCTCCGCGACCATGCCACCTACCAACCCAGGACTACAGCCGCGGCGGCTTGACAACGTCATTGAGATTCTCCTCCACGTCGATGTCTTATTCATTGTCTGCCGACTCACGCCAGTGTCTCGACGGTGAGGTCACCGTCGGCGTACTGGCGGCGCAGCTTCTTCTTGTCGAACTTGCCGGTCGAGGTCAGCGGAATGTCGGTGACGAACGCCCACCGCTCCGGTAGCCACCACTTGGCCACCCGCGCACGGAGGAATCCGGTCAACTCCACGGCGGTGGCGGTGCGGCCGGCAGCCAGGACGACCACCGCCAGCGGCCGTTCCTGCCACTTGTCGTCGGGAACCCCGATCACCGTGGCAATGCGTACCGCAGGGTGAGCGGCCAACTCATTCTCCAGCTCCACCGAGGAAATCCATTCGCCCCCGGACTTGATGACGTCCTTGGAACGATCGGTCAGCGTGATGAACGCATCCGCGCTGATCGTCCCGACGTCCCCGGTGCGCAACCACCCGTCCGGCGACACCGCCGAAGAGTCATGCTCGTAATACGACCCGGTGATCCACGGGCCGCGGACCTGGATCTCCCCCACCGACTTTCCGTCCCAGGGCTGCTCGGCGCCGGTGTCATCGACGATGCGGGCTTGCACACCAGCCACCACCCGGCCCTGGGTTCCGCGCAGGTAAAGGGACCTCTCCGGGGTGTCGCTGCTCCGCGGCAATGCGACCGCGGCCAGCGGGGACGTCTCGGTCATCCCCCAGGCCTGCACAATCCGGACGCCCAGCTCGTCGAAGGCGGTCATCAACGACCGCGGAACCGCCGAACCACCGCAGGCCACCATCTTCAGCGAACTCACGTCGTGGCCGGGATTGTCGCGCAGATAGTGCAGGACGTCGGTCCAGATCGTCGGCACAGCCCCCGCCATCGTCGGTCGCTCGGCCTCGATCATCTCCACCAAGGGCCCGGCCTGCAGGAAACGGTCGGGCAGCAGAAGCTGCGCGCCCGCCATCATCGCCGCGTACGGGAGCCCCCACGCGTTGGCGTGGAACATCGGAACGATCGCCAACACCGTGTCGTCAGGACCGATGCCCAAGGCATTCGTGGTGCACGCCGCCTGAGAGTGCAACCACGTCGAACGATGACTGTAGACAACGCCCTTCGGGTGCCCGGTGGTACCGCTGGTGTAGCACATCGCGGCGGCCGACTGCTCGTCGACGTCGGGCCAGTCGAACGTGCTCGGCTGGTCGGCCACCACGTCGTCGTACCGAAGGACGTCCTTGCCGCACCCCTGGACCGCGGCGAGGTCACCCGTGCCGGTCACCAGCACCGTGCGGACCGAGGTCATCGACGGCAACGCCGTCGCCAACAGGCCCAGCACCGTACCGTCGACGATGATCACCCGATCATCGGCATGATTGGCGATCCACGTCAGCTGGTCCGGTGGCAGCCGCAGGTTCAACGTGTGCAGCACCGCGCCCATCGACGGCACCGCCGCGTAGGCATCCAGATGCTCCTGGTTGCTCCACTGCAGCGTCGCGACACGCTCGTCTCCACGAATGCCGATCTCGCGCAACGCATTCGCCAGCCGTGCCGCGCGCTCCCCCACCTCGCGGTAGGACACCCGAGAGATCTGTCCGGGCCCTCGCGCCGTCAGCACATCGCGATCGCCGTGGATCGTCGAGGCGTGGCGCACGATCCCGGCCACCGTCAACGGAACATCCTGCATGGTGCTCTTCATCGCACGCCCGTCCTGCAGCCCGCGGTGAAGCGTCGTTCACGCATCGATGAGGTCCTGCCGATTCTCGTTCTGCAACAGCAACCGGTACTCCGGGAACAGGTTCTTGGCCTGCGGGATCATTTTGATCAGCTTCGCCGCCGGGCCCTTTGCGCGCACCGTTCCCCTGGCCATCGCCATCGTCAGGTTCACCTTGCCCAACCAGAACTTGTTCCCGGTGTCTGCCGACATGAACAGCTCGACATTGGGCACCGCGGTGCTGTCCGCACCCGTCTCCACCACCTTGTTCGCCATGTCCACTGTCACCACTGCGTCCGGATCGGTGTAGTGCACCCGCAACACCACACCCGAACTCACGAGCTTATCGGCCAGCCCTTCCTTCTCCAGGCCCCGCCGAAAGATTCCAGCCAGAAAGGTATAGACCTCGTCCTCATCCTTGAAAACCGCCATCGTCAACCTCCACCAATCTCGTTGTCAGCATTAAAATATCGCGAGCATCGACTCCATCACGATGCCCTCACTGGATAGTAAACCGTCACACCGCTTCGCAAACCCCACTCGGTCCTCATGCCAGACGCCGCCCAGAACGCGGGCGTACGACCGGGGTCCGCACGAGGCGGGGCGGCCGCGCAGCGGCGGGGTCCTCGCCTCAGGCCGAGCCGGCGAGCACCAGTTCGGCCCGGTCGACGGGGACCTGCTGCGTGATGACCCGCTTGCTGAACATGAAGTCGCGGGGGCGGTTGACGCAGTCGGCGGCGATGAGCTCGCCGGCGCGCAGGTAGAAGCAGGTGAAGTCGCGGTCCCGGGTCGGGTCGCCGCTGAGGACGACCTCGTCGTAGCCGGTGTTGAGACCGGCGATCTGGAGCTTGAGGTCGTATTGATCTGACCAGAACCAGGGCAGCGCCGCTATCGTCTTGGACTTCCCGCAGATGGTCGCCGCGGCGACTTTGGCCTGCTCGGCCGCGCTGGG
>JBPPMV010000179.1:0-11098 GCA_051306235.1 Mycobacterium sp.
AGCAAACGCCTCCGATCAAGACGTTAAATCCTTGTTACACACTGTTTTTCGCTACGATGTGCCGGCCTCACTGGTGGTGTTCCTGGTGGCCCTGCCGTTGTCGATCGGTATCGCCGTCGCCTCCGGCGCGCCGGTGGTCGCCGGTCTCATCGCCGCCATCGTCGGCGGCATCCTATGCGCCGTTGTCGGCGGCTCGCCCCTGCAGGTCAGCGGTCCGGCAGCCGGTCTCACCGTCGTGGTCGCAGAACTGGTGGCCACCTTCGGATGGAAGGCGACCTGTGCGATCACCGCCGCCGCGGGCGTCCTGCAGATCCTGTTCGGCCTGAGCCGCGTCGCCCGAGCCGCGCTGGCCATCGCCCCCATCGTGGTGCACGCGATGCTGGCCGGTATCGGTATCACCATCGCCCTGCAGCAGGTGCACGTCCTGCTCGGCGGCGGGCCGGCCAGCAGCGCCTGGGAGAACCTCACCGGCCTGCCCGCTCAGCTGGGTTCCCTTGAGGTCGCGCCGATGACCATCGGTGTCACCGTCATCGCCATCATGCTGGGCTGGAAGTACCTGCCCGCCCCGGTCCGGGCCGTCCCCGGGGCGCTGGCCGCCGTTGTCGCAGCGACCGCGATGTCCTACCTGTGGTTCAGCTCCGTGGACCGCATCCAGCTGGACGGATCGGTGATCGACGCCATCGGCCTGCCCACGATGCCGACCGGGAGCTGGAGCGCCATCACCGTCGCCGTGCTCACCGTCGCCCTGATCGCCAGTGTCGAGAGCCTGTTGTCGGCGACCGCGGTCGACAAGATGCATTCCGGTGAGCGCACCGATTTCAACCGGGAACTCATCGGGCAGGGCACCGCCAACGTGGGTTCGGGGCTGCTGGGCGGCCTACCGGTCACCGGCGTCATCGTGCGCAGCACCGCGAACGTCGGCGCCGGGGCCAAGACGCGCGCCTCGGCGGCCCTGCACGGCGTCTGGCTGCTGCTGTTCTCGGTGTTCTTCGTCAACGTGGTCGAGATGATCCCGTCCGCCGCGCTGGCGGGACTGCTCATCGTGATCGGCATCCAGCTGGTCAAGCTGGCCCATATCGACCTGGCGCGGCGCACCGGTGAACTGCTGATCTACTTCGTCACGCTGCTGTCGGTGGTGTTCCTCAACCTGCTCGAAGGTGTCGCGATCGGCCTGGCGCTGGCCATCGGCTTCGCCGCGTGGCGCATCATCCGGGTCAGTATCGACGCCGAGGAACTGCGCGCCCCCAACGGCGTCCAGGCGCGCTGGCAGGTCGTCATCAGTGGCTCGTGCAGCTTCCTGGCCCTGCCCCGGTTGTCCGCCGCGCTGGCCAGCGTGCCCGCCGGCGCCGAAGTGCTGATCGATCTGAACGTCGACTACCTCGACCACGCCGCGATGGAGACCCTCGAAGACTGGATCCGCCAGCACCGGGACGGCGGCGGCAGTGTCGAGATCACCGAAACCGGCACCGCCCGAATGATTTTCACGACGAGCGGGCCGCCGCGGCGCGATACCGAGGGCCGCAAGACCGTCTCGGCTCTCCGGCTGATCTGGCCGCCGCAGCTCGCGGGCGGAGTGGAGCGGTTCAGGAGCGGTATCGCACCGCTGGTCCGGGGCCAGATGGCCGGCGAGCATTCACCGCACATGATGCTGCTGAGCTGTTCGGACGCCCGCATCCTGCCGAACCTGATCATCGACGGCGGCCCCGGCGATGTGCTCAATGTCCGCAACGTCGGCAACCTCGTGCCCACCGGTCATGGCAGCCTCTCGGTCGAGTCCGCCCTGGAGTACGCCGTCGGCCCACTGGCGGTGAACTCCATCGCGGTGTGCGGACACTCCGGGTGCGAGGCCATGCACGACCTGCTCAGCGGCGATTGCGACGGGTCGATCCGGGCCTGGTTGCACGAGGGTGATGCCAGCCTGGCCGCCCTGCGCGCCGGGCATCCCGTCGCCGCGGCGGCCCGCGAGGCCGGCCTGGCCGAAGCCGATGCCCTCAGTGCGGTCAATGTGGCGGTCCAGCTGGACCGGCTGCGCCGCCATCCCCTCGCCGGACCCCGCATCGCCGACGGCACTGTCGCCGTCGTCGGGCTGTTCCTCGACCTGCCGACCGCGCGCCTGTTCCACGTCAGCGCCGACGAGTTCGTCGAGTTCAGCTCGGCAGAGGACAACGCGGCGCATAACGCGGCGGCCCAACCCCGGTAACCCTGCGTCGCCGTCGGTGGCAGACAGTACGGTGGCGGGTGTTCAGTCAGACTCATCGAGGAGCGCCTGTATGCCTGTTGTCGTCGTCGCCACCATGACCGCCAAGCCCGAATCCGTGGATATCGTCCGCGCCGCCTGTACCGAGGCCATCGCCGAGGTGCACGCCGAGCCGGGTTGCGAGCTCTACTCCCTGCACGAAGCCGACGGGACCTTCGTGTTCGTCGAGCAGTGGACCGACGCCGATGCACTCAAGGCCCACAGCACCGCACCCGCCATCGGCAAGCTGTTCGGTGCGGTGGGTGAGCATCTGGACGGCGCACCGGATATCAAGATGCTCACGCCCGTCGTCGCCGGGGACCCCGCCAAGGGTCGGCTGCGCGGGTAGACGACCGTCATGGGATCCCTCACCGGGAAAGTCGCTTTCATCACCGGCGCTGCGCGGGGCCAGGGACGTGCGCACGCCGTGAAGTTGGCGTCCGAGGGCGCCGACATCATCGCCGTGGACCTGTGCGCCCAGATCGATTCGGTGCCCTACCCGTTGGCGGACCCCGACGACCTGGCTGCGACGGTCAAGCTGGTGGAAGAGACCGGGGCCCGGATCTATGCCGCCGAAGCCGATGTGCGTGACCGTGATTCGCTGAAGACGGCGTTACGTGCCGGCACCGAGCGCCTCGGCGACCGGTTGGATATCGTCATCGCCAACGCCGGGATCGCCCCGATGGCGGGCGAGGACGCCTGGCAGGACGTCATCGACGTGAACCTCACCGGCGTGTACAACACCGTGGACGTGACGATGAAGCCGATGGTCAAATTCGGCAACGGCGGTGCGATCGTGCTGACCAGTTCGGTGGCCGGGCTGGTCGGACTGGGTTCGCCGATGGCGGGGTCGATCGGTTATGCGGCCGCCAAACACGGCATCGTCGGACTGATGCGGGTGTACGCAAATGTGCTGGCCCAGTTCAGCATCCGGGTGAACTCGATTCACCCGGCGGGCGTGGACACCCCGATGATCGACAACGACTTCACCCGCAGCTGGCTCGACGGCATGGCCCAGCAGCAACAGCAGGGTGGGCCCAGCATGACCAACGCGTTACCGGTGCAGACCTTGGACGCCGATGACATCGCCAATGCGGTGCTCTGGCTGGTCTCCGATGCCGCCCGTTACGTCACCGGGGTCACGCTGCCGCTGGACGCCGGATACGTGAACAAGCGCTAGATGTCGCGTAACCCCGCCGCGCAGACAGCCTTCGGACCGATGGTGCTGGCCGCCGTCGAACAGAATGAGGCACCTGAGCGCCGCCTGGTCGACGACGACCTGGCGGCCGCCTTCCTGCCTGCGGGGTTGCGCGCACTGGTGCGATCGACCCGGGTGGGGATGCTGCGCTCGGCGATGATCGCGGCCTCGAACCGAAGCGGGCCGGGCCTGTGGGCCAGCATCGTCTGCCGCAAACGCTTCATCGACGAACAGATCTCCGACCCTGTCAACGAGATCGACGCCGTGGTGATCCTGGGCTCGGGCCTGGACACCCGGGGCTACCGCATCGCCCGGTACAGCGAGTTGCCGGTGTTCGAACTCGATCAGCCCATCAACATCGAGCGCAAGACCGCCACCGTCGAGCGCGTCCTCGGGGCCGTACCCGCCTCGGTGCACCTGGTGAGCATCGACTTCGAACGCGATGACGTCATGTCCGCGCTGGCTGCCGCTGGGTTCCGCGACACCGGGCGCACGCTGATCATCTGGGAGGGCGTCACCCAGTACCTGACCCCCGAGGCGGTGCACGGCATGTTCGGGCAGCTGCGGGCTGTGCTGCCGGGCAGCAGGTTGATCTTCACCTATGTGCGACAGGACTTCATCGACGGCACGACTATGTATGGGGCCGAATCGGTCTACCGGAAGTTCCGCAAACGCAGCCCCCTCATCCCCCGTCGCTTCGCTCGCCCCCCGGTGTGGAAATCCGGATTCGAACCCGAACGCGTCGAGGAAATCCTGCGCGGCTACGGCTGGCGGGTCAGCGAGCAGGCCGGTCCCAGTTACTACCGGGACCTCTACATCCGGCCCACCGGACGCACGATCGGCGCGTCGCCCATCGAGTGGACGGCGCTTGCCGTGCGTAGGGACTAGATCTCGATGACGGTCGGCACGATCATCGGCTGACGCCGGTACACCTCGCCCACCCACTTGCCGACGGCTCGCCGCGCGGCCTGCGCGATACGCCCCGTGTCGGTGACATGCTCACCGGCAAGGCGTTCCAGCTCGTGCTGCACCTTCAGTGCGGCGGGCTCGAGCGCCTTGGGGTCCTCGGAGAAGCCCCGTGAATGCAGCTGCGCAGGGCCCGCGAGCTTGCCGGTCCCCCGATGCACGACCACCGTCACGGCGATGAAACCGGAAGCGAGCGTGAGCCTCTCGCCGACAACGGATTCACCGACATCACCGGTGATCAGACCGTCGACGAACATCTTGCCCACCGGCACCGCGCCCGCGATCGACGTCACCCCGTTGACCAGGTCGACGCTGACGCCGTTCTCGGCCAGCATCACGTTCTCCGGCGGCACACCACTGAGCACCGCCAGCTTCGCGTTCGCGCGCATGTGCCGCCAGGTGCCGTGCACCGGCATGACGTTGCGCGGCCGCACCCCGTTGTAGAGGAACATCAGCTCGCCGGCATAGGCGTGACCCGTGACATGCACGCGGGCTTGGGCATTGGTGACGACGCGGGCACCGATCTTGGACAGCGAGTCGATCACGCCGTACACCGCCTCCTCGTTACCGGGGATCAGCGATGACGACAGGATGATCAGGTCACCGTCGGTCAGCGTGATGCTGCGGTGCTCCCCGCGCGACATCCGCGACAGCGCCGCCATCGGCTCGCCCTGCGTGCCGGTGGTGATCAGGACCACCCGGTCGGCAGGCAACATCTCGGCGGCCGCGATATCGATGACCTTCGAGTCGTCGACCGTGAGGAATCCGAGGTCGCGGGCGATGCCCATATTGCGCACCATGGAACGGCCCACGAAGGAGACGCTGCGGCCCAGAGCCACTGCCGCATCGATGATCTGCTGGACCCGATCCACATTGGAGGCGAAGCACGCCACGATGACCCGGCCGTCGGCACCGCGGATCAACCGGTGCAACGTCGGTCCGATCTCACTCTCCGACGGACTGACGCCCGGATGCTCCGAGTTCGTCGAGTCACACAGGAACAGGTCGACGCCCGCGTCACCCAGGCGCGACATGCCGGGCAGGTCGGTGGGCCGCCCGTCGAGTGGCATCTGGTCGAGTTTGATGTCGCCGGTCACCAGGACGGTGCCCGCCCCGGTGTGCAGTGCGACGGCCAGGCAGCCGGGAATCGAGTGGTTCACCGCGAAGTACTGGCATTCGAATACCCCGTGCGTACTGCGCTGCCCCTCGGCGACCTCGATGAACACCGGTTTGATGCGATGCTCACGGCACTTCTCGGCGATCAGCGCCAACGTGAACTTCGAACCGACGATCGGGATGTCGCGCCGCAACTTCAGCAGATGCGGGATCGCCCCGATGTGATCCTCGTGGGCGTGGGTGATGACGACGGCCTCGATATCGTCGAGCCGGTTCTCCACATGCCGGATATCCGGCAGGATCAGGTCGACACCGGGCTCGTCGTGGTTCGGGAACAGCACGCCGCAATCGATGATGAGCAGCCGGCCCAGGTGCTCGAAAACGGTCATGTTGCGGCCGATTTCGCTGATCCCGCCCAGCGCGGTCACCCGCAGACCACCGGGGGCCAGCGGTCCCGGGGCTACCAGATCGGCGCTCACAGCACGCCGGCCGACCGCATGTCGACGGCCAATTCTTCGATCTCGGATTCGGTCGCGGGAACCTGCGGCAACCGCGGTTCGCCGGCGTCTATACCGAGCAGCCGCAGCCCTTCCTTGGACATCGTCACCCCACCCAATCGATTCTGTGCGTAGTTCAGCGACCCGAGGGTGGCGTTGATCTTGCGGGCGGTGGCGATATCGCCGGAGTTGAACGCCGAGTGCATCTCTCGCAGCTGACCGGCGGCGACATGGCCCCAGACGCTGATGAATCCGACCGCGCCCATCGCCAGCCACGGCAGGTTCAGCGCGTCGTCGCCGGAGTAATAGGCCATACCGGTCTCGGCCATGAGCTGACCGGCACCGTGCAGGTCCCCCTTGGCATCCTTGACGGCGACGATGTTCGGGTGCGCGGACAGCGTGCGCAGGGTGTCCCAGTCGATCGGGATGATCGAACGCGGCGGGATGTCGTAGAGCACCACGGGGAGCTCGGTGGCGTCGGCGACCGCGGTGAAGTGCGCCACCAGCCCGCGCTGGGACGGACGCGAGTAGTACGGGGTGACGACCAGCAGACCGTGCGCCCCGACCGCGGCGCTGGCCTGCGCCAGGTGCACGCTGTGCGCGGTGTCATAGCTGCCGGCCCCGGCGATGATGCGGGCGCGATCGCCGACGGCGTCGAGCACCGCCTCGAGCAGAGCGATCTTCTCGTCGTCGGTGGTGGTCGGCGACTCACCGGTGGTCCCGGAGACCACCAGGCCGTCGCAGCCGGTGTCGACGAGGCGAGTCGCCACCTTTTTGGCGGTGGCCAGATCGATCGAGCCGTCCGGGCCGAACGGCGTCACCATGGCAGTCAGCACGCTGCCCAAGCGCGCGCCGACGTCGATTCCACTGGTGCTCACGGGCGTCAGATTACCCGGTAGTACCAGTGGTTTATGCATCGCCGCCGCACTGCGCGGCCCTTGTTGCGGCGTTAGAGTGCCGCATGAGCCTCCCCCGCCGACTGCTCGACGTCATCGACCTCGACATTCTCCCGCTGACCGAGGCGGGCGTGGCCGCGGGCAACAAGGTGTTCGGCGCGGCGATCCTGCGAAAGTCCGATCTGTCGCTGGTGCTCGCCGGAACAAATGCCGAGACCGACAACCCGCTGTGGCATGGCGAGGTGCACACCCTCAAGCAGTTCTACGAGATCGTCGACCACCCACCGACGGCTGATCTGTTGTTCCTGTCCACCCATGAACCGTGCACCATGTGTATGTCCGCGATCACCTGGGCCGGGTTCGACAATTTCTACTATCTCTTCAGCCACGAAGACTCCCGGGACAGTTTCGCCATCCCGCACGACCTGCAGATCCTGCGCGAGGTGTTCGGCCTGGAACCCGGCGGCTATCACCGCACCAACGCGTTCTGGACCGCACACTCGATCCCCGCACTGGTCGATACCGACGGCGATCCGGAGCTGCGCGCCCAGCAGCAGCGGATCACCGACTGCTACACCGCACTGTCACAGCAGTATCAGGAAACCAAGAGTGACAACGACATTCCGTTGAGCTGAGTTACAGATCACTGTTCTCCCGTAATATGCTCGGGGTGAGTTCCCCGGTCGCAGAATGGCGCCGCCACGGAACCGTTCCCGTCGCCGCCGCCCTCGGCTATTCGCTGAGCGTCATCCACGTGTACTCCCTCGGTGCGTTCATGCAGCCGCTGCAGGACGAGTTCGGCTGGTCGCGCGCGCAGACCTCGGCCGGACTGACCATCGTCGGGCTGGCCGCCGCAGTCGCCGCGCTGCCGATCGGCCTCATGGTCGACCGGCTGGGCCCGCGACGGGTCGGCATCACCGGAACCGTGCTGATGGCTCTGGCATTCGCACTGTTGAGCACCGCCTCCGGTTCCATCGCCAACTGGATCCTGCTGTGGTCGGTGCTCGCCTTCGGCAGCTTCTGGGTGCAGACGACGGTCTGGACCAGCGCGGTGGCCAGCCGTTTCGAGACGTCGCGCGGCCTGGCGTTCGCGGTGACACTGTCGGGCGGGTCGCTGGGCGCCGCGGTGTTCCCGGCGCTGGCCGTCGCGCTGATCGGCGAGTGGGGCTGGCGCGGTGCCTTTGTGGCGCTCGGCGCGGGGTGGGGTGTCCTCGTGGCGCTGGTCGTCTTCCTGTTCTTCCGCGGCGCCCAGGACGACGCGGTGTCGGCGCAGCCCACCCGCGAGGTGGTCGCTCCCGTCACGGTGGATCTGCCCGGTGTGACGCTGCGGGAAGGCCTGACATCGGGGACCTTCTACCGGCTGATGCTGGCCGCGGGTTTGTTCGCGTTCACCACGCTCGGGGTGGTGGTCCACCTGGTGCCGATCCTGCGCGACGCCGGTGCCGAACCGTTGGCGGCGGCGGGCACGGCGGCCTTGGTCGGAGTCTTCTCGATTGCCGGGCGCCTCGGCGTCGGGCTGCTGCTGGACCGGTTTCCCGGCCGTGTCGTCGGCGCCTGCGCCTATCTGATACCGATCGCCGGCGCGGCACTGCTGCTGTTCGACGGCGCCAACCCGGTCAGCCAGACCGTCGCCGCCGCGTTGTTCGGCCTGACACTGGGCGCCGAGGTGGACGTCATCGCCTATCTCGCCTCGCGCTATTTCGGCCTGAAGAATTTCGGTGGCCTGTTCGGCGGATTGGTGGCCGCACTGTCGCTGGGGACGGCGTTCGGCCCGCTGGCCGCGGGGCTGACCTTCGACGAGTTCGGCGGCTATTCGGCATTTCTGGTGCTGACGATGGTGCTGATGGGCATCAGCAGTGTGGCGCTGGCGAGCCTGAAGGCCCCGCCACACTTCTCGGTCCCCACAGTGGTGCACTAGGCATTGGTGCACTAGGCATTGGTGCACTGAGCCCGAGCGGTGAACTCCTACGCGGTGCGCAGGTACTGCGAGCCGCCGACGTAGACGATGCCGGGGTGGTACTGCGACTGCGCCGCTCCCGCGATGGCCGCGGCGAATTGGTCGGTCGAGGGCAGCGGTGCGCTGCGACGCGGCTCCAGCGCCGGGCCCTGCAACCGGGTCAGCACGCTGGTCCCGTCGATCATGTCACCGGAGACAACGGTGAAATGTATTCCGCGCCTGCTGAATTCGTGGCGCATACCGTACATCGCGGTTTCGCCGGCACGCATGCTCGCCGCGATCGGCGCGTACCCCATCGGCACCGCCTTGTGCGGGTAGAAGTGCGCCTGGTGGCTGGTGACGAACACGACGCGGGCACCGGCGGGCATCAGCGGAAGCGCCTTGGCGACCAGGCGGCGCTGCGCGTCGCGATTGAGCCGCATCGCGTAACCGGGATCGGCGTCGCGCTCCAATCCGCCTGAGGCGTTGAGTACCAAGGTGTCGAGCCGGCCGAAGCGCTGACGGATACCGGCGATCATCGCCTCCGCGGCGGATTCGTCGGAGATGTCGGCCGACACCGCCGAGGCGTGTCCCCCGGCGTCCCGGATCGCGTCGGCGACCGCATGCGCGCGGCCGGCCTTCTCGCGGTAGTTGACGATGACGTGGGTCCCGGGATGGGCGAGCTGATGTGCAACCTCCGCCCCGATCCCGCGGGATGCGCTGGTCACCAAGGCAATCTGAGGTTCGTGCATATCGGGTCCTTTCGCCGATCGCGCGACGCCGGCGCCGGCAACCACCGGGTCGTCGCGACACGTACACGCCTCACCGTACACGCAATTTAAGAAAAATAAGGGATAAATAAGGTCACGGTAAGGTGGCGGTCGAGTCTTCCAGCGATCGGTACTGCACGCGGTTTCCGCCGGCGCGCTTGGACCGGTACATCGCCGTATCCGCGACCAGGATGAGGCGGTCCAAAAAGTACGGGTATTCGACGCCGGCGCCCGGGTTCACCGTTGCGCTACAGGTACCGAGGCTGGCGGTGATCGCGAACGGCATGGCCGCGATGCCCTGACGAATCCGTTCTGCGGTCACGGCGTGGCCGGCTGCGGTGTCGACGTCGGCGATCACGAACTCCTCGCCGCCCAGCCGGCCGAGCAGGCCCTCGGGACCGCAGTTCTCCCGGAGCACAACACCGACCCCGGCCAGCGCCTCATCGCCCACCGAATGACCGCGGGTGTCGGCGAGGTTCTTGAAGTTGTCCAGGTCGATCATCGTGACGTTCAGCCGATCGAACTCACCGTCGTGCTCGAGGATGAACGCGTGGACCGAGTTGTAGAACGATCTCCGGTTCGGCAGCCCGGTCAGCGGATCCCGATCGGATTGCCGCAGGTCGGTGTGCAGCGAGTGCACCAGGGCATAGATCCCGAACGGGATACCGATGTTGAGGCCGAGCACCAGCAGCAGCGATGCCACCACCACCGCGATATCGCCGGTGTCGATGAACAGCCGGACCGCGGCTGTCGTCGCGCACCCGAGCGCCACGGTGAAGTTGGCGAGCACGTGCACGAGAGCATGGAAATACGCGAGCATGCCGCCGATGGCGGCGAACATCGTGGTGCCCATCAGCGCGCCGTAGGACGTAGACAACGTCAGGCACCCCGCGGCGATGGAGAGACAGCACACCGCGTGGTAGATCAGCGACTGGGTGCGGGTGGGCCAATGGATCAGCCATAGCAGGCCCGCGGCCAGGCCGCATATCGACGCCGCGACGGCGACCGTCCGCCCCGGTGCACTCTGCGGCCCATACGAACTCGCCAGCATCAGCATCGGGACCGCAGCGAAGAGGGCCGTGAACCCGAAAGTGGTCAGTCGCCACTGCACATCGAGACTGCGATCCTGCAGGTAGACGCTGAACCAGTGGAACTGGTCGGCCTGCTCCCACCATCGTCGTCCCACCCCCAGCATCACGTCAGTCTGCCTGTTATTGACGCATACGTCACCCGCTAGCCGGGCGATGCCGCCGATCACCGTCGGCATTGACGAAATCGACCACCACCGCTGCAAGCTCGCGGCCCTTGTCCTCCTGCAGGAAGTGTCCGCCGCCGGCGATCGTGACATGCGACCGGCCGGCGGCACCGGGGATGAGCTCGCGCAGCGCGGCGTCCGCTCCGCGGGTGATGGGATCGGAATCCGAGAACGCGCACAGGAACGGCCTGTCGAAACCGCGCAGCACCTCCCACGCCGCCCGGTTCG
>JBPPMV010000180.1:0-2286 GCA_051306235.1 Mycobacterium sp.
AAGACGGTGCTCTCGTATTTCAATGCCGGCACCGGAAATATGGAGGTCCGGGTTGCCTCCGACCCGACCCTGCTCGGCTCCGCCCCGGTGACCACCGTGGTGTTCGCCGCGCCCTGGCCGGAGCGGCCCGATGATCTGCCCGCACCGCACGACAATCGCCTGGCGCAGCCCTACGGCGGCTACATCTCACCGGCATCCACCCTCGATGAGCTGCGCGTCTTCGTCAGCCAGTGGAACACCTCGCCGCGAGGTGGAACACCGTACCGGGTGCTCCAGTACGCCGTGAACCCGCTGAAACCTTGGGCGGCAACGGGTTAACGCACAGGGTCGATTGACGCCACACAGGACCGGCCCGGTCTGTCATGTTCACGTAGAGTTGGCGCGTCGGTCCCGGGCGATTATGCCAAGACGTTTCAAAGACCCGGAAAAGTGGCACTACTGAGTGTGGTCGTCACCGAAGCGTGCGTCAGGGAGGAGACAGATGCCGTCACATGCTGCTGAGCCATCGGAATCAGCCCCGGTGGGGCAGGCCAACGAACCTGCCGAGATCACCTTCGACGAACATCTGCACCCGGCCCGCCCGGGCACGTTGCGCTCGCGCCCGCGGGTGCGCACACCCTTCGTGCGGCGATCGCTCGCCCAGGACGGCACACCGGCCGGCCAGAACCCCGCCTATGTGTCCTGGTTGCTGTCGCAGTCGATGCTGGCCGATGCCAATGAGATCAGCCAGCAGTTCTCCGGTCAGGGTTCCATGTGGCAGAACCCGTTCGCCCGGCCCGACCCGCGCGCGGCCGTAGACACCGCATCGGTGTGGTTCACCGCCTACCCGCTGTCGCTGATCACCCGCCCCGATGAATCGTTCCTCAAGGCGATGGCCGATGAGGAGATGTGGAAGGCGTTCTCGGAGATCGGAATTCAAGCCGTGCACACCGGTCCGGTAAAACGGGCCGGCGGGATCTCCGGATGGCAGATGACGCCGAGCGTCGACGGCCACTTCGACCGGATCAGCACCCAGATCGACCCGGCCTTCGGTACCGAGGACGATTTCCGGCAGATGTGCGGCACCGCCAACTGGTACGGCGGAACGATCATCGATGACATCGTGCCCGGCCACACCGGCAAGGGCGCAGACTTCCGGCTCGCCGAGATGAAGTACGCGGACTACCCCGGCATCTATCACATGGTGGAGATCGATTCCCAGGACTGGGAGCACCTTCCGAGTGTTCCCGAGGGTGCGGATTCGGTGAACGTCGACCCGGCCACCGAGGACTGGCTGGACAAGGCCGGCTACATCATCGGCCGGCTGCAGCGCGTGATCTTCTATGCCGAGGGCATCAAGGAGACCAACTGGAGCGTGACCCGGCCCATCGTCGGTGTCGACGGTATCGAGCGGCGCTGGGTCTACCTGCACTACTTCAAGGACGGCCAGCCCTCGATCAACTGGCTCGACCCGAGCTTTGCCGGGATGCGCCTGGTGATCGGTGACGCGCTGCACTCGCTGAGCGATCTCGGCTCGGGTGGGCTGCGACTGGACGCCAACGGTTTCCTCGGCGCCGAGAAATCCGCCGAAGACGATGTCGGCTGGTCAGAGGGACATCCGTTGTCCCAGGCTGCCAACCAATTCATCGGCAGCATGGTGCGCAAGCTCGGTGGGTTCACCTTCCAGGAACTGAACCTGACCATCGACGACATTCGGGACAACAGCATCGCCGGGCCCGACCTGTCCTACGACTTCATCAATCGTCCGGCCTACCAGCACGCGCTGGCCACCGCCGACAGCGAGTTCCTCCGGCTGACGCTGCGCACGACGCTCGAATCTGATGTGGACCCGGCGTCGTTGGTGCATGCGCTGCAGAACCACGACGAACTGACCTACGAACTCGTGCACTGGTCCGCCGGGCACCGTGATGACATCTACACCTACAAGGGCCAGGAGATCACCGGCGAGGCGCTCGGGCACGCCATCCGCACCGATCTCACCGAGGTTCTCACCGGTCCGAAGGCGCCGTACAACCTGGTGTTCACCACGAACGGCATCGCCTGCACGACCGCGACGGTCATCGCCGCGACGCTCGGCGTGACCGATCTCGCCGAGATCGGCGAGATCGACCGCATCCGGCGGGCGCATCTGCTGCTGGCCATGTTCAACGCCCTGCAGCCCGGAGTGTTCGCGCTGTCCGGCTGGGACCTGTGCGGCATGTTGACCCTGCCGACCGCGGAGGTCACCGAACTGCTGCGAGGTGGTGACACCCGCTGGATCCACCGCGCCGCCCACGATCTGATGGG
>JBPPMV010000181.1:0-5220 GCA_051306235.1 Mycobacterium sp.
GACCCGCGGATGACCCGCAGCACCGCCGCCTTGAGCAGCTCTCCGCCCGCCGTGCGCGCGTTGTCCACCGCCCTGGACACCGATGCCGAGGCACCCCGCGGCCACAGCAGCAGCGAGACCACGACGCCGACCAACGCGCCGACCACGACGTCCTCGACGCGGATGAGTCCCACGGCCCAGCCCGACGGCTGGATGAGGTTGAAGATGATCAGCACCATCATCGTGAACGCCGCCTGACCGGCGATGAAGGACGCCACCTCGGGGACGAATGCCGAACCGAAGGCCACCACCGGCAGCAGTATCCACATCACCACCGGGTCGACGCCCACCAGCTCGATCACGCCGACGCCCAGCGCGAAACCGAGCGCGGTGCCGGTCACCGCGCGCAGGACCCGGGTGCCGGTGGTGAGTGCGCTGCTGCGCAGCACCGACAGCGCGCCCAGTACCACCCAGAATCCGTGTTCGACCGGGAACACGTGGGTGACCGCGACCGCCAGGGCCAGACCCAGTCCGGTGCGCAGGCTGTTGCGCAGCACCAGCGCCCGGGTGCCCAGGAAACCTTTCGTGATGGCCGCGACGGCCATGGTTTCGGGCATCACCCACTCCGCGGCGCCGGTGTCGGGAAGCCTGCGGCCCAGTACCCGCGCCCACACCGGCCGGGCGTCGGCCAGGGCGGCATTGCGGATGATGCGTCCGGTGACCCCCACGGTGGCCGAGAACGTGCGGCGCCCCAACAGGTTTCGGCCGACCTCGACGGCAGTGGTGTCATCGGGCATACCGAGGATCTGCTCGATGTCCTCCCGGTAGCGGCCCTGCGCGATCGTGCGCAGTTCGGTCAGCGCGGTGTTGAGTTCGGCACCACGGGTGGCGCGCAGCCGTGGATCGGAGATCCGCAGCACCGCCGCGCAGTCCCGCAACACGGCAACGATCGGTGGTTTCATATCGCCGAGGTCGGCGCCGGTCCGGTCGGTGATCCGGTCGGACAGCCAGCCGAGATCGTCGACGACACGTACCAGTGCCCGGCTGCCCGCCGTCAGCGCAACCGGACGGAAATCGGCGTTGACGAAGTTGGCCCACAACGCGTTCATGGCCCGGGTGACCTCTTTGGTCGACCCGACGCCCTCCAGGCAGTCGGTGAGCGCGCGGCACACGCTGGCCGCATGTCTGCGTAGGTCGTCATGGTGCCGCGGTGGCAGCAGGAACAGCGCTGCAGGAACGCACACGACGAGCGCGATGAGCCAGCCGGAGAGGCGTTCGCTGATCGGGCCGGGTGGCGTGCAGGCGGGCAGGACGAAGGTCAGCAGGGTGGCCCGCTGCCCGGCGGCCACCGTCTCGCTGAGCACTCCGGTGAACATCACCGTGACACCGATCACGAACATCAGCCCGACGCTGAGCCAGGGATACGGCGCGACCAGGGTGCCGAGGGTGATCAGCACGGCGCCGTTGAGGGCCAGTCCGGCGTAGGCCAGGGCGCGGGCCGGGCGGTTGCCGGGAAAATCGGCCACGATCAACAACGCCACCGAACCGAAGATCGCGAAGATCGGTGCCTGGGTGTCGCCGGCGAGGACGAAGCTGACGGCGGCCGCGATGGGCAGGACGATGGCTGCCCGCACGGCGCGCCGCAGCGCGTCGTACTCGGGGTCCCGCTGCTGGATCCAGTCCAGGGGCCTCGCGACGTCCAGTGGTCTCACAATTAGGACGCCTCGAGGGGCCCACGCTTCATGATCGCGCCCAGCAGACCCGGTGCCACGCTGTCGAGGGCTTTGGCGGTGACCGCCATCCGCGGTGCGATACGCACCGGCCGGGTGCGCGCCGCGGTCACCATCCAGTCGGCGGCCTCCTCGGCGGACAGGCCCGGCATACCGACGAAGGCCTTCGTCGGTTCGATCATCGGCGTCTTCACCAGCGGGTAGTAGAGCGTGGTCGAGTGCACGCCCTTGGCGCCCCATTCCGTCTCGGCCACCCGGCTGGCCGCCGTCAGCGCGGCCTTGGATGCCTGATACGCCGCGAACAGGGGCGAGGATTCGTTCATCACACCCCAGGTGGACACGTTGATGACGTGCCCGTCGCCGCGGGCGATCATGCCCGGCACCAGGGCGCGCATCAGGCGCAGCGGCGCGTAGTAGTTCAGCGTCATGGTGCGTTCGATGTCATGCCAGCGTTCCAGCGATTCGATCAGCGGTCGCCGAATGGACCGGCCGGCGTTGTTGATCAGAATGTCGATCCCGCCGTGGCTTTCGATCACCCGGTCCGACAGCGCGTCGACGGCGTCGAGGTCGGACAGGTCGACGGTGATCGCCTCGGCCATACCGCCGTTGTCGCGGATCCGGTCGGCCACGGCACCGAGCAGGTCCTCGCGGCGGGCCACCACGATGAGACTGGCGCCGAGTTTGGCAAGCTTGAGCGCCGACGCCTCGCCGATGCCTGAGGATGCGCCGGTGATCAGGATGCGCTTGCCGCGCAGCGGAACTTCCGGTCCCCGGCTCAGATACTCGGTCAGCGGTGGTCGCATGCTGGTCAGCAGGACCGCGTCGGACAGGCGGCGCAGCGGGTTCTTACTCACCCCGCGAGTCTAGATACCTGCGATTACGGCGCGCTTTCGTACGGTGACCGTACGTGCCCGCGCCAGAATCGCGGTTCAGTAGCTCGTCGACTCGGCCCGCGTGCGCCATGGCGCGAACTCGGCGGCATCGCGTGCGGTGCGTTGGTCAAAGAGCGCCACCGCATCCGGACCGATCGGCAGACGTGCGGGGCTGTCCGCCGCGTTGACCACGTCGTAGAGCAGTGCCGCCAGCTTGTCCGGGTCACCGTCCTGGGCGCCGTCGATATCGCCGAGCTGGGCGACCTGCTCGAGGGCCGGGGTGCCCTGGTAATCGGCGATGGTGCCGGTGTTCTCCGCGACCCACATCGCCGAGGGCGCCATGAAGTCGGTCCGGAACATCCCGGGCTCGATGGCGAGCACCCGGATTCCCAACGGCTGCAGGTCGACTCGCAGACCTTCGGTCAGGCCCTCGACGGCGAACTTGGACGAGTTGTACATCGACGAGGCGGGGAACCGACTATTCCCGCGGCAGAACTGACGTTGACGATGGTGCCGCTGCGCTGGGCACGAAGGACGGGCAAAGCCGCCCGGATGACGTTGATGACGCCGAACACGTTGACGTCGAACTGATCGCGGATCTGAGTGTCGGTCATCTCTTCCAAGGCTCCGAGCAGTCCGCGGCCGGCATTGTTGACCAGCACATCGATTCCACCGAAGGTGCCGCGGGCCGCGGTCACAGCGGCGTGTGCCGCGGCGGGATCGGTGACGTCCAGGGCGACCGGCAGTATCCGTTCGGAGGTGCCGAGTGCGTTGGTGACCGATGCGGCCTCACGAGCGGTGCCGACGACATTGTGGCCGGCAGCGAGGGCGCGCCGCGCGATTGCCGCGCCGAGTCCGCGGGACGTGCCGGTGATGAACCAGGTAGCCATACAACTCCTATGTGAGAGGTCTCTTACATCAAAGTAAGTGCTGTCTCACATACCGTCAAGCCCAGTGATGCTATGACTGAGCGGTGACCGAACGCGCCGGCTACCACCACGGGAACCTGCGTGCCGCTCTGCTCTCGGCGGCGGCGCAGATCGTGGCCGAGAAGGGTGTGGCGGCGCTGTCGGTGGCCGAAGCGGCCAAGCGCACCGGGGTTAGTGCGGGTGCGCCCTACCGGCACTTCCCCGGGAGGCTGGATCTGCTGGCCGCGGTGGTCACCGAGGCGGCGCGTGAGTTCGATGCCGAGGTGGTCGCCGCGCTGCCGCCGCCGCGCGCCGACGACACCTGGAGTGGCGACGCCATGGCCGCCGCAGCCGCTACCTACGTGCGGTTCGTCGTGCGCAGGCGGATCGGCTGGGACGTGCTGTTCGGTGCGGAACTCAAGGACATCGCAGACTCCGACAAGGCGGCGGCGACCCGGGCGCTCAGCGACACTTTCCTCGGCCCTGCGCTGGCTGCACGTGGGGGCGATGTAGGCAGCGCGCTGACCCTGCTGGAGCATGTGCTGGCCGCATCGCACGGCTACGCGAGCCTGTACATCGCGGGCATGTTCGAGCAGGTGTACCCCGATCTCGAGCGCGCCGCGGCACAGGCCGCAGCGATCGCCAGGGCACTGGTGGCGCAGGCTCAGAAGTAGCGGGGGAACCCGCTCCAGTCCGGGTCGCGCTTTTCCAGGAAGGCGTCACGGCCTTCCACGGCCTCATCGGTCATATACGCCAAACGCGTTGCCTCACCGGCGAATACCTGCTGGCCCACCAGACCGTCGTCGATCAGGTTGAAGCCGAACTTGAGCATCCGGATGGCCTGCGGGGACTTGCCGTTGATCTCGGAGGCCCATTGCAGACCCTCGGTCTCCAGGTCGGCGTGGTCGACGACGGCGTTCACCGCCCCCATCTGGTACATCGTCTGCGCGTCATAGGGCCGGCCCAGGAAGAAGATCTCCCTGGCGAACTTCTGACCGGACTGGCGCGCCAGATAGGCGCTGCCGAAACCGCCGTCGAAGCTGCCGACATCTGCGTCGGTCTGCTTGAACCGGGCGTGCTCGCGGCTGGCCAGGGTCAGGTCGCAGGTGACGTGCAGGCTGTGCCCGCCGCCGGCCGCCCACCCGTTGACCAGGCAGATGACCACCTTGGGCATGAACCGGATGAGCCGCTGCACCTCGAGGATGTGCAGGCGGCCTGCGCGGGCGGGGTCGACGGATTCGGCGGTCTCGCCCTCGGCGTACTGGTAGCCGGTGCGACCGCGGATGCGCTGGTCGCCGCCGGAGCAGAAGGCCCAGCCACCGTCCTTGGTCGACGGGCCGTTGCCGGTCAGCAGGATCACGCCGACGTCGGGGGACATCCGGGCGTGGTCGAGCACGCGGTAGAGCTCGTCGACGGTGTGCGGGCGGAAGGCGTTGCGCACCTCGGGCCGGTCGAAGGCGATCCGGACGGTGGGCTGCCGCACCCCGTCGATGACGTGCCGGTGGTAGGTGATGTCGGTCAGCTCGAAGCCGGCGACGGGCTGCCAGAGGGACGGATCGAACGGGTTCGCAGTGGTCACCCGTCGACTGTAGGCGTGGCGCCGGTAGCGGATGTCGGCAGGTTTGGGCGTCCGAGCGCTCGGGTACAAAGGCTGCGACGATGCGTACGGGACGCACGAGGTTGGAGAGTGTGATGAAGCGGTCGGCAAGTGTGTTGCTAGCGGGTATGGCG
>JBPPMV010000182.1:0-13377 GCA_051306235.1 Mycobacterium sp.
TCCTCGCTCATCAGTCCCCGTCCTGATTGACCCAGACCCCCAATGTGAGGGACCGTTCACTCGCAGTACGTTACCCGGCGCAGTGCGGTGATGGCCAGATGGTTTGCGACCCGGCACGCGCCTCGAGTGGACGGTTCACCGACGCCGTTCCCGCTTCTTGGTTGCAACCGTCTCGGTGCTGACGGATGGGGATATCCGTTCCGCGTCGCAGAGTATGGGATTTCGCGACCGCTGATGGCGTTCGGCCGAGATGACGCGGCGATTTCGCCGACACCTCGCTTCGGCGGTCATGGGTCGCGAAGCGCTCGCCTCCCGCCGTGAGTTCGATTGTCGGCCGTTGTCGATTGCCGACGCCGTGGTGCGGGCCGCGAGGTGGATCCGCTGACGAGTCTCGCTCGCAATGTTCTGGCTGAAGTGCTCCACCGGTTGGCGTTGATGCGGTTCCCAGCCGCTAAACAGCCTAGTAGCCCACGCGCAGACGGCGACTTCGATCCCCGTCGTCGTCGACACCGTCGGCACGGCCGCGCCGGGCAGCAGCCCCCTGGACTACGAGGGCTGGCTGGCGGCACACAAGCCAGTCGAGACGACCGATGCCGTCACGTCTGGGCTCGGGATGATCTACACCTCCGGCACCACCGGTAAGCCCAAGGGCATCGTGCGCGAACACATCTCGCCGGAGAAGTTGATGCAGCTCGCGATGAGCACGATGCAGCGGATGGGCATGGGTCCTGGTGTGCGGACGCTCATCCGGCCCCGCTTTACCACACCGCACCCACACGATGGCAGCGATCGCCATGAAACTGGGGATGGACATCACGGTGATGACCCGGTTCGACGCCGAGGAGTTCCTC
Organism: Mycobacterium sp.; assembly: GCA_051306235.1. Taxonomy (GTDB): domain Bacteria; phylum Actinomycetota; class Actinomycetes; order Mycobacteriales; family Mycobacteriaceae; genus Mycobacterium. The sequence continues at coordinate 852 of JBPPMV010000182.1, forward strand.
GCTACGGTGCAAAGCCATCGGGTGCAGCAGGTGCAGATGGTGCCGACGATGTTCACCCGTCTGCTGCGCCTGCCGGAAGAGGTTCGTCACCGCTACGATCTGTCCTCGCTGACCACGATCGTGCATTCGGCCGCGCCGTGCCCGATCCATATCAAGCGGCAGATGATCGACCGGTTGGGCCCGATCGTGAGCGAGTACTACGGCGGGTCAGAGACCGGTCCCGTGGTGTGGTGCACCTCGGAGGAGTGGCTGCACCATCCCGGAACGGTCGGCACGCCCGCCGACGGAGCTCGGATCCGGGTCGTCGACGCCGACGACGAGCAAGAGGTGCCCGTCGGAGACGTGGGTGTGGTGTACGTCAAACCAGCTGACTACTGGCCGGGTTTCACCTACCACGGCGAAGAGAAGAAGCGTAGGGAGATGGAACTCGACGGCTTCGACGGCTATCTGTATCTCACCGACCGGGCCAACGACATGGTGATTTCCGGCGGGGTGAACATCTACCCCGCCGAGATCGAGTCGGTACTCTACGAGATGCCTGCTGTGCGCGACTGCGCGGTGTTCGGCATACCCGATGACAATACGGGGAATCCGTGGCCGCGCACGTCGAGATCGGCGCGGGGTTCACCCTGACCGAAGACGACGTTCGCACGTTCGTCCGCGGCAAATTGGCCGGATTCAAGGTTCCCAAGGTGGTCGTATTCGACGACGACCTGCCGCGCGAAGACTCCGGGAAGCTGTTCAAACGCAAGATCCGCGACGGGTATTGGCGCGACGCCGATACCAGAATCTGAGATGGTCGGGCCGCTTCCGGCGGCTACTCGCCGCCGGCATCCTCGTCCATCGGGCGATAGGAGCCGGGCGGACTTCCCGTCCAGCGGCGAAAGGCTCGCCGGAATGCGCTGGGCTCGGAGAACCCGAGACGTTCTGACAGCTGCTCCACGGTCTCGCCCCCACGTACCAGGGCGGCGATCGCTTCGTCGCGCAGTATCTCCTCTTTGATCTCGCGAAATGAGGTGCCTTCCTCGCGCAGCAGTCGACGCACGTGCTGGGCGCTGACCGTGAGCCGAGCGGCGACGTCGTCGACCGTGACGCCCTCGTCGTGGCTACCACGCTCGATGATCTTGCGCACCCGGCTGGAGGTGGTCGGATGGTAGTCCTGCCGGAACAGTAGGTCGTTGGGTGAGCGACGGATGAACTCGGTGAGCGCGTCTTCGCTGCGCACCACCGGCGCGCGAAGGTAGCGGCTGGCGAAAGACATTGCGGCCCTGGGTGCTTGAAAGGTGGGGGCAACGCCGTAGATCAGCATGTATTCGGCGGCATGGGGCGGCGCGGCACCGGGCAGCTCGACCGAGTCCAGCTCGATCCGTTGACCGATCAACCACCCGGCGAATCGGTGTGCGACGGCCATCACCACGTCGACGAGGAGTCCATCGGTGTGGGCGCGACCGCCCGGGTCAAAGGAGAAGCGGGCGCTGCCCCCATCGTCGAGCATGTCGACGGCTTCGAATCGCATTGCGATCGTGATGAATTCGATGAGCCGGCCCAACGCCGACCGGAGATCAGGGGTGTGGATCACGCCGAGGGTCATCATTCGGAAGGTACCGCGGGGGACGGCATGGGGTCCCACGCCGAAGAGTTCGTCGTCGGTGGCGTCCCAGAGTGCCTGCACCACCCGGGTCGCCTGCGCTCGGGTGACCCGGGTGGCGTCGCGTTCGATGAGCTCGTGCGTGATGCGAGCTTCGCGTAGTATCTCCTCGACGTCGATTCCATGCGCGCGCGCCGAGTCCATCGCCGTGCGAACGAACTGGATCGCCACCGTGCGTCCCGCCACCCCGGAAAGTTACCACCGGGTCGATGACGGACCGGCCATGCGCACTTCGGTCACGGAAGTCGCTAACTGGGGTCATTGGGCGCAGCAGCCGCGCTGCCTAGCGTTGGCGCTATGCCAGAAGAAGACCAGTTCAACCGCGGGACCGTCGGCCGGTGGACCGAAGGCTCGACGTTCACCGTCGAACCCCAGCGGTCCATTGCCTACGCCAAGGCCACCAACGATCCGTTTCCCCAGCACCTGGACGGCACACTCGCGCCGCCGGTATTCGCGATCGTGCCCGCCTTCGCGGACCTCGCCGGAGCGACCATGGCCGCCGTGCCCGAACACCTGATGATGCGAATCCTGCACGGCGAACAGGACTTCCGCTTTCACCGTCCCATCCTTCCCGGCGAGACCGTCTCGGTGCGCTCCAAGGTGATCGGCATTCACGGCAAGTCCTCGGGAGTCGTCGTCAGCGCGCTTGGCGAGACCCGCGACGCCAACGGCGACCTGGTCAACGAGCAATACTTCGTCGGATTCTTCCGCGGCGGCAACTGGATGCACGAAGCCGGCACGCCCGCGCCCGAGCACACCCTCGACGCGACGGTCAAGAACCGGCCCGCGGACTTCGTCGTCGACCAGGAGTTCGACACCGACCAGACGTTCCGCTACGCCGAACCCGCCGGCGATCCGATGCCGATCCACACCGATGACGAGTTCGCCAAGAAGATGGGCTTGCCAGGCATCATCATGCACGGCCTGTGCACCATGGCCTTCACCTCGCACGCCGTGCTGTCGCAGGTCGCGCCGAACAACCCCGAACGGCTCGCGCGGCTCGCGGTGCGGTTCGCTGCGCCGGGACGTCCCGGCCAGGTGATGACGACGTCGATCTGGAACACCGGCGCTCACTCATTCGCGTTCGAAGGTGTCAACGACGAGGGCCAGGTCCTGATCAAGGACGGTCTCGCAGAAATCGAAGGAGCCTAGCCATGAGCAAGAACAGAGTGTTCGTCATCGGAGTCGGGATGACGAAGTTCGAGAAGCCGGGGAGCAAAGAAGGCTGGGACTACCCCGCGATGGCGAAGGAGTCGGGCACCAAAGCGCTCGAGGACGCCGGGATCTCGTTCGATCAGATCGAGCAGGCGCACGTCGGCTACGTCTACGGCGAATCGACCTGCGGCCAGCGGGCGGTCTACGAATTGGGCATGACCGGCATCCCGGTCACCAACGTCAACAACAACTGCTCAACCGGATCGACGGCGTTGTATCTCGCCGCCCAGTCGGTGCGGGGCGGGCTGGCCGACTGCGCGCTGGCCCTGGGCTTCGAGAAGATGCAGCCGGGATCGCTGTCGACGAGCTACAACGATCGCGAACAGCCCCTCGGCCGCCACATCCAGGCAGAGGCGGAGCTGTTCGAGTTCGCGTTCCCGCCCGCTCCGTGGATGTTCGGTGCGGCCGGGGTGGAGCACATGGACCGCTATGGCACCAACACCGAGCACTTCGCCAAGATCGGCGAAAAGAACCACCGGCATTCGGTGAACAATCCGTACGCGCAGTTCCAGGACGAATACACCCTCGACGAGGTGAAGGCCGCGAAGATGATCTACGCGCCGGCCGAATTGACCCGGTTGCAGTGTTCGCCGACCTCGGACGGCTCGGGCGCGGTGATCGTCGCCAGCGAAGCGTTCGTCGACAAGCACGGGCTCGGTGCCCAGGCCGTCGAGATCGTGGCCCAGGCCATGGTCACCGACTTGGAGTCCACGTTCACCGACAAGAGTGCGATCACCATCGTCGGCGCCGACATGACCCGGCACGCGGCGCGCAAGGTCTACGACCAGGCCGGGATCGGGCCGGAGGACATCGACGTCATCGAACTGCACGACTGCTTCTCGGTGAACGAGTTGCTGACCTATGAGGCACTCGGGCTCTGCGGTGAGGGCGAGGGCGGCAAGCTCATCGACAACGGTGAGACCACCTACGGCGGAACCTGGGTCGTGAACCCGTCCGGCGGGCTGATCTCCAAGGGGCACCCGCTGGGTGCGACCGGACTGGCCCAGGCCAGCGAACTCACCTGGCAGCTGCGTGGCACCGCCGACAAACGTCAGGTCGACGGCGCCGCCACCACGTCGGGCGTGGCGCTGCAACACAACATCGGTCTCGGCGGCGCCGTCGTCGTGACCGCCTACCGTCCCGCCGAACGCTAAGAGGAGCCCCACCATGGACACCCTGCACAACAAGGTCGCCGTCATCACCGGCGCAGGCCGCGGACTGGGACGCTCCCACGCCCTGCTTCTCGCGAAGGAAGGTGCTGCCGTCGTCGTCAACGATCTGGGCGGCGCCAACGACGGCAGCGGGTCGGACACCGGACCCGCGCAGGAAGTGGTCGACGAGATCACCGCATTCGGCGGTCGCGCGGTGGCCAACACCGACGATATCGCCACCTGGTATGGAGCCAAAGCCCTTGTCGATCAGGCGATCAGCGAGTTCGGCACCCTGGACGTAGTGGTGAACAACGCAGGGATCCTGCGGGATTGCTTCGTCGCGGGCATCTCCGAGGCCGAGTGGGACTCCGTGCTGGCGGTGCACCTCAAGGGCCATGCCGGCGTTTTGCACCACGCGGCCGCCTACTGGAAAGCTCAGTCGAAGGCGGGTCAGCCAGTCCGCGCGTCGGTGATCAACACCGCGTCGGCATCCGGCACGTTCCTGCCGAACCCGGGTCAGGCCAACTACGGCGCCGCCAAAGCGGGTATCGCCGCGCTGACCCAGGTCGCCGCTGCGGAACTGGGCCGCTACGGAGTCCGGGTCAACGCCATCGCCCCGGTGGCCCGCACCCGGCTCACCCTTGCCACCCCGGGGATGGGCGACATGTTCGCCGCCGAGGTACCCGACGGCGAGTTCGACATGTTCTCCCCGGACAACGTGTCACCGATCGTGGCTTACCTGGCCGGTGACGAATGCTCGATCAGCGGAACGGTTTTCGCGGTGCAGGGCGACTCGATATCGAAGTTGGAGCCGTGGCAGATCGGCGAGACCATCAAGACCACCAGCCAATGGGAGATCGACGATCTGCACAAGCGTCTGACCAACTGGTCCTGACGGTGGCATCGTTCGTCGAGGAACGACGGGCCAGCTACGCAGGGGTCTCACACCGTTTGCTGCCGCACTCAGCGTTCTGTTCGGCGCACCGAGAATCAACCGGGTCAAGTGCCCGACGGCGGGTCCACGCGGTTACTCGCACGAGTGCTGTACGGCGACAAGACGATGATCGCGCACGAGGCCGTGGCCGTCATGGCGGCAACGGTGCCAGATCTGCCGTCCGCCCGGCGCCTGATTGCCCAAGGGAGACGGTTCAAGACCGAACTCGACCGCGTCGAGGACCACCGCGGGATCGACCTGCCGATGATCGTCGTGCACGGCGCCCTCGACCTGCTCGTTCCCGTCAACGCAAGCCGGATCCTGCACACCGCCAACCCGGGCAGTCGGCTGGTGATCCTGCCCGGGGCAGGTCATTGTCCGCAGTTGGACGCACCGAAGATCATCGCCCGACCCGGCCCTCGAACTCACTAGCACGACCCAACATCAGGAGACCGCATGACACTGCACCGTTCCGGCTGGATGGACAAAGACCTCGATCAGGTCGCCGAACTGGCTCGCGCCTTCTTCACCAAGGAATGCGCACCCCACGAGGAACGGTGGGGCAAGCAGCAGCACGTTGACCGCGACATCTGGACGCGGGCCGGCGAGCTGGGGCTGCTATGTGCCAGCATCCCCGAGGAGTACGGCGGCGGCGGCGGCAACTTCGCGCACGAAACCGTGCTGGCCATCGAGCAGGTTCGCGCGCTGGCGCCGAGTCTAGGCATCGCAGTGCACGCCGGCATCGTCGCTCACTACGTCAACGCTTACGGCACCGAAGAGCAGAAGCGCAACTGGCTGCCCAAGATGGCCAGTGGGGAGATGGTCGCGGCGATCGCGATGACCGAGCCGGGCACGGGTTCTGATCTGCAGAGCATCACGACCCGAGCGGTCAAGGACGGCGACGATTACGTGATCACCGGGTCGAAGACCTTCATCTCCAACGGTTGGCTGTGCGATCTGGTGCTGGTGGTGGCAAAGACGGGGATTGAGGGCGGCATCGGCGACGTCTCGCTGATCGGGGTGGAAACCAAGGATCTGTCCGGCTTCAGCCGCGGGCGTAACCTGGAGAAGATCGGACAGCACGGCCAAGACACCGTGGAGTTGAACTTCACCGATGTGCGGGTGCCGCAGTCCAACCTCCTTGGTGATGTCGAAGGTCAGGGGTTCATCCAGTTGATGCAGCAGTTGCCGCAGGAGCGCCTACTGCTGGCAGTAGCGGCAGCGGCGGCGATCGAGAAAACAGTCGGGGTCAGCGTGGCCTACGCCAAGGAGCGCACCGCGTTCGGCAAACCAATCTTCGCCTACCAGAACACCAAATTCGTTCTCGCCGAATGTGACACGCTCGCCACGGTGAGCTGGTCTTTCCTCGACGACTGCATCGAGAAGCATCTTGCCGGCGAACTCGACGTCAACGGCGCTGCCAAAGCCAAATGGTGGCTCACCGAACAGCAGTGCGTCGTCGTCGACCGCTGCATCCAGATCTTCGGCGGCTACGGCTACATGGCCGAGTATCCGATCGCCCGGCTGTATGCCGATGCACGGGTGCAGAAGATCTACGGCGGATCCAACGAGATCATGAAGGAACTAATCGCGAGGAGTCTCTGAGCATGGGTCCCTTGTCCGGACTGAAGGTCCTCGAGATCGCCAGCCTGGCGCCAGCACCGTTCGGCGCCATGATCCTGGCCGACCTAGGCGCAACCGTGTTGCGCGTGGACCGGGCGGGCGGTGGTGGTGGCTTGACCATGCCGGCTGGCGTGTTGGATCGCGGCCGCCGGACGATCGCGGTCGACCTGAAGGCCCCTGAGGGCGTGCAGGTGGTGCGCGACCTCGCCGCGACTGCCGACGCGTTCATCGAGGGTTTCCGGCCCGGTGTCGCCGAACGGCTCGGCATCGGGCCGGACACGCTGCTCGAGGTAAATCCGAGGCTGGTGTATGGGCGGATGAGCGGCTGGGGTCAGGACGGTCCGCTTGCGCCGCGGGCTGGCCATGACATCAACTACGTCGCGATCGCCGGCGCCCTGGAACCGATCGGCCGGGAAGGGCAGCGCCCACACGCCCCACAGAACCTGCTCGGCGACTTCGCCGGTGGAGGCCTGATGTTGGCGCTGGGCATCGTCTCGGCTCTCTACGAGAGGGACCGCTCGGGTAAGGGTCAAGTCGTGGACGCGGCCATGGTCGACGGCGCAGCGCTGCTGACCACTTTCATGCACGGGATGCGCGCCCATGGGATGTGGGACGGTGAACGAGGAACCAACGCCCTCGACGGCGGCGCATCGTTCTACGACACCTACCAAACCTTCGACGGGAAATACCTGGCCGTCGGGTGCGTGGAACCACAGTTCTACGCCGAACTGCTCGGTAAGCTCGGTCTCGACGACCCGGGCCTACCGTTTCAGCTCGACGCCAGCGCATGGCCCGACATGAAGAAACTGATCGGCGACACGTTTGCCCAGAAGACCCGCCAAGCGTGGACCGAGGTCTTCGCTGACTCGGATGCCTGCGTCTCGCCGGTACTGTCGCCGTGGGAAGCGCACGAACACCCCCACAATCAAGCCCGTAACGCGTTCGTCGAGGTCGACGGCACTCTGCAACCCGCACCCGCACCCCGCTTCAGCCGCACCACCAACGCGCATCCAGTACCAGCGGACGACGGCGGCCGGGATATCGCCGTGACCCTCGCATCATGGGGGCTGTCCGAAGCCCACGTCTCCGGGCTATTGGGCGGCGGTGTGGTGTCCTGAGCGCCGTGTCGCTGTCTGCGATAGGCGAAACGGCGAAGTCCTTCGACACCTGGCCCTGGAAACTACTGCACGCAGGTTACCCAGGCCGGCGGCCTTGAGCTCGCGGATGCGGTCCTCGACGCGGGCGTGCTGACGGTGCCGTAGCTCCAGACCGGCGACTTGGCCGGGCACGACACCAGCGGGGTGTCGGTGATGAATGCGGTGACGCGCATCCCGTCGCCGTCGGAGAACCGCAACTGCGCCCCGGGGTGGGGACGTTCCTTGCGCAGATAAGCCGCGTCCCGGGTGGCCAGCTGCTCAGGTTGACCAGATCGGTGGCCTCAGTGACCCAGGCGCCGTCAAGGATACCGCCGTCGGTGTCGCCGGATACCAGCACTGGCCGATGTTGAGGGTGTCCACGGCGTCCTGGACGCGGGCATCGACGGGGTAGCCGAAGGAGAACCCCACCCCGGTGGCCCGGCAGGCATCACCGGAATCGGGGGGTGGCTCCGGTGGTATCGCAGCGCGGTCAAGTCCAGGGACGTGGTGTACGACGTCGTCGTGTGATTTTTCGAGGTGATGGTTCAGGCGGTCAGTGCCGCCGGGTTGGCCTCCTGTTCTGTCGGGGCGTCGTGGACGGCGCGTGATTTGCTGAGGATTTCAAGTCCGAGGTAGCGCTTGGATTCGGCCCATTCATCGTGTTGTTCGGCCAGCACGGCGCCGACGAGACGGATCAGGGCGTCGCGGTCGGGGAAGATTCCCACGACGTCGGTGCGGCGGCGGATCTCCTTGTTGAGGCGTTCCTGGGGGTTGTTCGACCAGATCTGGCGCCAGATCTGCTTGGGGAATGCGGTGAATGCGAGCAGGTTCGGTCGGGCCGCTTCGAGGTGGTCGGCGACCTTGGGGAGCTTGTCGGCGAGTGCGTCGATGACCCGATCATGTTGGGCAACGGATTCAGCATCGGGCTGATCGAACACCGAATGCAGCAAGGTGCGCACCCACGGCCACGAGCTCTTGGGAGTGACAGCCATGAGGTTGGTCGTGTAGTGGGTTCGGCAGCGCTGCCAGGCCGCTCCGGGCAGGGTGGCCCCGATCGCGGCGACCAGCCCGGCGTGGGCGTCGCTGGTGACCAGTTTGACCCCGGACAGGCCCCGGGCGGTCAGCGACCGCCAGAACGTCAGCCAGCCTGCGCCGTCCTCGGCGGTGGACACGTCGATGCCGAGGATCTCGCGGTGGCCCTCGGCGTTCACCCCGACCGCGATCAGGGCGTGCACGTTGACCACCCGGCCCTGCTCGCGGACCTTGAGCACCAGGGCGTCGGCGGCGACGAACGTGTACGGGCCGGCGTCCAGCGGTCGGCTGCGGAACGCCTCGACGGCGGTGTCGAGTTCTTTGGCCATCACTGACACCTGCGACTTCGACAGGCTGGTGATGCCCAGGGTCTCCACCAGCTTGTCCATCCGCCGGGTGGAGACTCCGAGTAGATAGCAGGTCGCAACCACGGTGGTCAAGGCCCGCTCGGCGCGTTTGCGGCGTTCCAGCAGCCAGTCCGGGAAGTAGGAACCGTGGCGCAGCTTCGGAATCGCGAGATCCAGACTGCCTGTGCGGGTATCGAATTGGCGGTGCCGGTAGCCGGTGCGGGAGTTGGTGCGCTCGGTGCTGCGTTCGCCGTATCCGGCGCCGCACAGGGCGTCGGCTTCGGCGCCCATCAGAGTGTGGATGAACGTGGCAAGCAGCTCGCGCAGCACGTCGGGGTGGCAGGTGGTGAGTCGTTCGGCCAACACCGTGGGCAGGTCGATATTGTGGGCAGCGGTCATCGCGTGTGTTCCTTCTAAGCTCCGAGTGACTTTGGAGCCTGTCAAGTTTTTGAAGCACCCCAGGTTTTGTTCCTAGTTGGGTGCGAGGGCCGGGACTGGCTGGCTCGCGGGGTGTGAGGCGCCCTTGAGGGCGGCCTCGTACTCGGCGGGTGAAACGTAGCCGAGGGCTTCGTGCAGGCGTTCCTGGTTGTACCAGGCCACCCATCCCGCAGTCGCCAGTTCGACGCCGTCGACGCCGCGCCATGGCTTGCCGCGGTTGATCACCTCCGTCTTGTAGGCGGCATTGACCGCCTCAGCGAGGGCGTTGTCGTAGCTATCGCCACGCGACCCCACCGACGGCGCGATCCCGAGCTCGATCAGCCTGTCAGTATATGCCAGCGACAGGTACTGTGATCCGCGGTCGGAGTGATGGACCAACTCAGAAAGATCTGAGTTCGACTGCCACACAGCATGATTGAATGCCTGAAGCGGGAGATCGTCGGTGCGCATCGTGGTCGAGACCGCCCATCCGACGATCTTGCGGGTACACACGTCGGTGACGAACGCGGTGTAGCAGAACCCCTGCCAGGTCCGTACGTAGGTGATGTCGGCGACCCACAGTCGGTTCGGTGCGGCGGCGACGAACTGGCGATTGACCAGGTCGGCCGGCCGCGAATCGGCTGGGTCGGTGACCGTGGTGAACACCGGCTTGCCCCGCTGCACCCCACGCAGGCCGGCCTTGTGCATCAGCCGCCGGGTTTGTTCGCGGCCCAGGTGCCAGCCGCGGCGTTTCATCGCTGCGTGCATCTTCTTGACGCCGTAGACCGAGAAGTTGTCCTTATGGACGGTGCGCAGGTCAGCGATCAGCTGTTCGTCGCGGATCTCGCGATCGCTGGCCGGACGCACTCGGGCGGCGCGATAGCCACGCGCGGTGAGAAACCCCGGTATTGCTGCCCGTAGGACACGGCAGATGAGCTCGACCCCGAACTGATCGCGATGTGCGTCGATGAAGGCGATCATTTCGTCACGGGGCGGTCGAGCTCCGCTGCGAAAACCGCGGATGCCGACTTCAAAAGCTCATTGGCTCTGCGTAGTTCAGCTACTTCACGTTTGAGCTTGCGGATCTCGGCGTGCTCGGAGCTGCTCGTGCCGGGGCGCTCGCCGGCATCGACTTGGGCTTTGCGTCGCCACCGACGCACTGATTCCTCCGAGATGCCGAGTTTGCTGGCCACCGACTTGATGGCCTCGAACTCAGAAATATCCGAGGCTTCCATCATGGTGTCCAACAACCGCAACGCACGATCGCGAAACTCCGGCGAATACTGACGGGGCATGTTCCTCATCCTCCTATAAGGATCGGAACAAAACCTGGGGTACTTCATTTCTGTGTAAGTCGCCTGTCTGATATTTCCTGAGTTGGTGTTGCTGTAGTTACAGATACCGCTCGATACGGTCTGGGTAGATCAGGCTGAGTTGTTCGAGTGCTTTCTTCCAGTTGGTGACCACCTGTCCTTCCACGAGGCGCCCGGGTGCTGTTCGGCAGAGCTTCTTGCCGCGTTTTTTGGCCCGTTTATCCTCGATGTTGCAGATCGCCAGCCACAGCAGTTTCACGACGGAGGCGTCGTTGGGGAACTGGCCGCGGTTCTTGATGACCTTGCGCATCTGGTAGTTCAGCGATTCGATCGAGTTGGTCGTGTAGATCACCCGACGCAACTCCGGCGGGAACGCCAGGAACGGGATGAACTGCTCCCAAGCCCGTTCGAAAGCCTATGTCACCGTGGGGTTCTTCTTCCCCAACTCCGAGGTCGTGAACGCCTGCAGTTCGGCGTGGGCGGCATCGGCACTGGGCGCGGTGTAGATCGGCTTGAGTGCTGCGGCCACGGCCTTGCGTTCACCGTAGGACACGAATCGCAAGGCGTTGCGGATCAGATGCACCACACACGTCTGCACCGCCGCTTGCGACCACGTCGCCGCGATTGCCTCCGGGAACCCGGTCAGCCCGTCGCAGCACACGATGAGCACGTCCTTGATCCCGCGATTGGCCAGATCAGAGCACACCGACGCCCAGAACGACGCTCCCTCGTTGGGCTGGACCCAGATCCCCAGGACATGCTTGACGCCGTACATATCCACGCCCACGGCGATATGGGCGACCTTGTTGCGGGTGTGCCCGCCGTCTTTGACCTTCACGATCATCGCGTCGAGGTAGATCACCGGGTACAGCGGTTCCAGCGGCCGGCGCTGCCAGCTGAGCACCTCATCGGAGATCTCGTCGACGATCTTGGAGATCGTCTCATGTGACACCTCGGTGCCGATCGTGGAAGCGAGATGAAATTGGATGTCGCGCAATGTCATTCCACCGGCGTACAGGGAGATGATCATGTCATCGAGCCCACCGATCCGGCGGGCGCCCTTGGGAACCAGCGTCGGGGTGAACGAGCCGTCGCGGTCTCGTGGCACGTCCAGGGGCACCGGCCCGGCTTCAGACTGCACCGTCTTGGGGGAACTGCCGTTACGGGCATTAGGCATCGCCCGCCCGATCGGATCGCCCTTCTCATAGCCAGGTGCTCGGTGAGCTCAGCGGCCAATCCGCGCTCCAGAGCGAGCTTGATCAACCCGGGTAGCAGCCCGCCTTCACCGGTCAGGGCCACCTCGCCATTGTCGACCTGAGCCAGCAGCTCATCAACAGCACCCGACGCCCGAAGCGCCTCGGCCATCTCCACTGTGGACCCGCCTCAACCAGCGATGAATCCGCGTCCTTGCCTGTCGTCACGTCCTGCGATCCTTCCGTTACCAGGACTTACACAGACCATTTGACACGCCCTGACTTTTTTGGACGGTCTCTCGAAGAATCACGCGATGACCTTCAATCAGTCGGTTACGCCGGTACCGCTGATCAGGTCCGACGCGTACACCACTCTGCTGGACGCAACCTGGTCACCTGGTGCCGACTCATAGGATTCAACGACCACCCCGGCCTGGCCCGCACCGAGATCACCACATTCCGCTACCGAGTCCTGCACGTAGCCGCCCGCATCACCCGCGGCGCCCGCCAACTCCGG
>JBPPMV010000183.1:0-5718 GCA_051306235.1 Mycobacterium sp.
CACATCTCGTGATCGAGTCGGCGCCGGTCCTCGATGGTCAGGCAGGCCGATTCCCGCACGATGATCGTGGCTCGCCATTCGGAGAGCACACCGGCTTCCAGGGCGGCCAGGGTGCACGGCATCTCGTGTACCAGCGCCTTGGCGAATCCCAGGTGTTGATCACCCTTGGTGGTCGAGTCGCGGCGGGCGAGTGCGATCTCCGATGTGAGGCCGCGTCCGCGCGTGTTCGTCGGGATGCCGGACCGTTCTTCGAGTTGGCGGCGGATGGCGTCCCACTCGGCGGCGCTTCTGGCCTGCTCGGCGGCGGCGGCCGACTTCAAGCGTTCCAGTTCGGCGATGCGATCCCGCAGCGCCGCTTCGCGGGTCTGCAGGTCGACGGTCGCCGATTGCTCGAACATATGTTCGACGATACCCGCGATGGCGACAGTTCGCCACTGTGATGTCTTGAGATGGCAGCGGCAGTTCGCCACCGACGCATGATTGTGGCTAGCGGTAAAGACACCGGGCCGTCTCGAGGGGCAGAGTAATCACCATGAGCATCCTCACAACCGCCGACGGCACCGACATCTTCTACAAGGATTGGGGGACCGGCCAACCGATCGTGTTCAGCCACGGCTGGCCGCTGTCCTCGGATGACTGGGACACCCAGATGCTGTTCTTCCTGGGCCAGGGCTACCGGGTGATCGCCCACGACCGGCGCGGCCACGGTCGCTCGACCCAGACGCCGGGTGGTCACGATCTCGACCATTACGCCGATGACCTGCATGCCCTCGTCGAACACCTCGACCTGCACGACGCGATCCACATCGGGCACTCCACCGGCGGTGGCGAGGTGGTCCGCTTCCTGGCCCGGCACGGCGAGAGTCGGGCCGCCAAGGCAGCCATCATCAGTGCGGTGCCCCCGCTGATGGTGCAGACCGACGCGAACCCGGAAGGCTTGCCCAAGAGCGTGTTCGACGATCTGCAGGCGCAGTTGGCGGCCAACCGATCGGTTTTCTACCGGGCATTGCCGGCAGGTCCGTTCTATGGGTTCAACAAAGACGGTGTGGAACCCGACGAGGCAATCATCGAAAACTGGTGGCGCCAGGGCATGATGGGCGACGCTCTTTCCCATTACGACGGCATCGTGGCGTTCTCCCAGACCGATTTCACCGAGGACCTCAAGAAGATCAGCGTGCCGACGCTGGTCATGCACAGCCGCGACGACCAGATCGTGCCGTACGTGGCCGCGGGGCCGAAATCAGCCGCACTGCTGCAGAACGGGACGCTGAAAACCTACGAGGGCTTCCCGCACGGTATGCCCACCACGCACGCCGATGTCATCAACGCCGATCTGCTGGCATTCCTGAAGTCCTGAGCCAGGGGCCCATCCGGGCCAGCGCCGCGCTGATATCGGATGCGGCGCCTGCAAAGGACAACCGGACGAACGAGCCGCCGTGCACGGTGTCGAAATCCACCCCGGGCGCGATGGCAACACCGGTGTCGGCCAGCAGCTTTGCGCAGAAGTCGAGGGAGTCCGTGGAATACCGCGAAATATCGGCGTACACGTAGAACGCGCCGTCGGCCGGGGCAAGCCGATCCAAGCCGATCTCGGCCAAACCGGTCAGCAACAGCTCCCGGTTGACGGTGTACTCCTCGACCAGGGCGTCGGCTTCGGCCAGTGACGCCGGGTCGAAGGCCGCCACCGCGGCCAGCTGCGGAAGCGTGGGCGGGCAGATGGAGAAGTTGCCGGTCAGCCGGTCGACCGCCCGGCGCAGCGGCTCCGGCACCAACAACCAGCCCAGCCGCCAACCAGTCATTGCGAAATACTTCGAGAAGCTGTTCACCACAATGGGATTGCGTGATGTCTCCCAGGCGCAGCTGGTCGCCGGCGCGCCCGGGTAGACCAGGCCGTGGTAGAGCTCATCGCTGACCAGCTGCACACCGCGGTCATCGCACCAGTTGACGATGGCGGCCAGGTCGGCGGGCGGGATGACGGTGCCGGTCGGGTTGGCCGGGCTGGCGATGATCAGGCCCGTGACCGGCGGGTCCAGGGCGTCGAGCATCTCGACGGTCGGCTGGAAGCGGGTGTCCGGTCCGCAGGGCACCTCGACGGGTTCGCAACCCAGTGCGGACAAGATGTTTCGGTAACACGGGTAGCCCGGGCTCGTCACCGCCACCCGGTCGCCGATATCGAAACATGATAAGAACGCCAGCAGGAAGCCGCCGGTGGACCCGGTGGTGACGACGACCGCGTCGGGGTCCACATCGATACCGTGCCGGGCCCGATAGGACGCGGCGATCGCCTCGCGAAGCTGCGGAATGCCCAGCGCCACGGTGTATCCGAGATTGTGATGTTCCAGCGCGTGGGCGGCTGCGGCCCGCACCGGGGCCGGGGCCTGTGCGCTGGGCTGGCCCGCGGACAGGTTCACCAGGTCGCCGTGCGTGCGCTGACGCTCGGCCGCGGCCAGCCACACGTCCATCACATAGAAGGGCGGGATTCCTGCGCGCAGCGCCACGGTGTTGGTGGTCATCGGATCGAGGTTAGTCTGCGGTCGCGGTGGCTACTTTGAAGACATGACCACTCTGAAGAACCGCCCCAACAGCGCCCTGCTGGTGATCGATGTCCAGAAAGCCGTCGTCGCCGACGCCGTCAGGCGCGATGACGTGGTCGGCGCCGTCGGCCGGCTCGTCGAGCGGGCCCGATCCGAGAATGTCCCGGTGGTGTGGGTCCAGCACTCCGATGGCGAGATCGAGCGGGGTAGCGAGGGCTGGCGGATCGTCGAGGAGCTGACGCCGACAGACAACGAACCGTTGGTCGAGAAGAACCACGGCGATTCGTTCGAGGGGACGACGCTCGAAGGCGTCCTCGACAGCCTGGCGGTCGGTCGCCTCGTGGTGGCCGGCGCCTCCAGTGACCAGTGCATCCGGTCGACCATCCACGGCGCCTTCGCCCGCGGCTACGACGTCACGCTCGTCGGCGATGCGCACACCACCAGCGACCTGACCCAGTGGGGTGCCCCGCCACCGGAGCAGGTGATCACCCACACCAACCTCTACTGGTCCCATCAGACCGCACCGGGCAAGATCGCCGCGGTCGTCGACGCGGAGGCCGTAAACCTGGCCGCGGGTTAGAAGACCTCGGCCTCGAGCCGGCGCAGATGGTCCCGCGGCGGCCCGAGCAGCTGCGCGCTGCCGTGCGCGCGCTTGAAGTACAACTGGATATCGTGCTCCCAGGTGATGGCGATACCGCCGTGCATCTGAACGGCCTCGCCGACGACATCGGTCAGCGCTTCGCTGGCGAAGACCCGGGCCAGTGAGGCGGACGCCGGCGAGGGTTCGGCGATCGCCTCGTAGATGACCGCGCGGGCCGTCTGCACCTTCACGTACAGATCGGCCATCCGGTGTTTGAGGGCCTGGAAACTGCCGATCGGCCGGCCGAACTGCACCCGGTCCTTGGTGTAGGCGACCGTCAGATCCAGCGCCCGCGAGGCGGCGCCGATTTGCTCGGCCGCCATCAGCAGCGCCGCGGTATCGGCCAGCCCGGGATCATCACCGAGCGGGGCGGTCTCGCCGGCAGTGACCGAGGACAGCCGTCGGGTGAGGTCCATCGTGGTCTTGGCCTCGGCGGTGAAGGTGCTCCAGCGGATCAGCTTGGAGCCGTCGGCGGCGATCACCAGATCGGCGCTGTCGCCGTTGATGACGAACTGGGGATCGAATACCACCGCGCCGATGGAGGTGCCCTCAAGAAGCCCAGTGAGGGCCTCCGCCTGATCCTGGTCGCCGGCGCTCAGCAGTGCCAGCTCGGCCAGCGTCGTCCCCAGCAGCGGGGTCGGGACCAGTGCCTTGCCGAGTTCTTCGAGCACCACCGCGGCGTCGGCGAGTTCGCCACCGGCACCGCCGAGATCCTCGGGAACCACGAGCGCTGCGGCGCCGACCTGTTCGCACAGCAGCTTCCACAGCGATTCGTCGTAACCGCGCTCGGACTCCATGGCGCGTCGGACGGCCTCGGGGTTGGCGTGTTTGTCGACCAGAGCGGCGACGGTGGTGCGCAGCAGTTCGCGTTCTTCACTCACGGGAGAACCTCCAACAGTCGGCGTCGGTGCAGCGCCGGGTCACCCCAGGCGGAGCGCAACGCCTGCACCCGCAGCAGTAGCAGCGACAGATCGTGTTCCTGGGTGAAGCCGATCGCGCCATGTGTCTGCAAGGACGATCGGGCGGACAGCAGGGCGGCATCGGCGGCGGCGACCTTGGCGGCGCTGACATCGCGGGCAGTGTCCGCGGACGAATCCGCGATGGACAGCGCCGCGGCGTACACCAGCGGGCGAGCCAGCTCAAGGGCGATGTGTACATCGGCCAGCTTGTGTTTGATCGCCTGGTAGGAGCCGATGACACGGCCGAACTGGGTGCGCTGCTTGGCGTATTCGACCGACTTGTCGAGCATGGCCTGGCCGGCGCCGATCAGCTGCGCGGCGGTGGCCAGCACCCCGAACTCATAGGCCTGGGAGGTGTCGGCCGGCCGGGATTCCCCGGCTGCGCTGACCTCGAACAGCTTGCGCG
The DNA here is from genome assembly GCA_051306235.1 of Mycobacterium sp. Taxonomy (GTDB): domain Bacteria; phylum Actinomycetota; class Actinomycetes; order Mycobacteriales; family Mycobacteriaceae; genus Mycobacterium. Next base: position 4,540 of record JBPPMV010000183.1, read on the forward strand.
CCGGGTCGACCGAATCGTGGGCTGCACCGGCGGTCGCGTCGGACACCTGACCGTCCTCGGCGATCAGCACGAGATCGGCGAAATCGGCGTTGACGGCGTAGGGAACCTGCGGCGGCAGCGCGACGGTGGCGATCGATTCGCCTGCGGCCAGCGCCGCGGACCGGTCATCGTCGCCGAGCAGAATCGGTGCGACGACGATGGATTCGGTCACCGGCCCGGGCACCGCCCAGTAGCCCAGCCGTTCGAGCGCCACCACGGCATCGACCGGGTGCGCGTCGATACCGTCGAACTTCTCGGACACCAGCAGGGCGGTGACGCCGAGTTCGGCGAGCTGATTCCAGATCTTGCGCCCCGGTGCGTGATCGCCCTCGGCCCAGGCGCGGACCGCGGCCGGCACATTGGCAGCGCCCAGCGCCGCATCGATGCTGGACGCGAAATCGCGCTGCTGTTCGTCGATCTCGAAATTCATGATTTGGGCTTCCCCCCAGAAATCTCACGTGGCAGACCTAGCAGACGCTCGGCGATGATATTGCGTTGGATCTCGTTGGTGCCTGCGTAGATCGGACCACCCAGGCCGAAGAGCAGACCCTCGGTCCAGTGATCGACGATCTCGGCATCGGCGCCCTGCAGGTCCAGTGCGGTCTGGTGCAGTGCCACGTCCAGGTCCGACCAGAACACCTTGGTGACCGACGATTCGGCGCCGAGTTCGCCGCCCCCGGCCAGCCGGGTGACGGTGCCGAAGGTGTGCAACCGGTAGGCATGCGCCTTTATCCAGACGTCGGCCACTCGGTCGGTGAACACCGGGTCGGGATTCGTCTTCCACAGCGCGACAAGCCGTTCGGCCGGGGCCAGGAAGCGGGCCGGGCTGCGTAGCGACATGCCGCGCTCGTTGCTCGATGTGCTCATCGCCGAGCGCCAGCCGTCGTGCGCCTCCCCGATGACATCCTCGTCGGGGACGAACACGTCATCGAGGAAGATCTCGCCGAAGCCGGTGTCGCCACCGAGTTGGGCGATCGGCCGCACCGTGACGCCGTCGGCATCGAGGTCGAACATGAAGTAGGTAAGGCCCTTGTGCCGCTGTGCCTCCGGATCGGAGCGGAACAGCCCGAAAGCACGCTCGCCGAACGGTGCCCGTGAACTCCAGATCTTCTGGCCGTTGAGTTTCCATCCGCCGTCGAC
>JBPPMV010000184.1:0-15060 GCA_051306235.1 Mycobacterium sp.
GGCGCCGGAGTATTTGTAGAAGATCTTGTGCTCCAGGCTGGCCCAGAAATCCATTGCGACAGTGCGTATCTGGACTTCGACCGGGACCACGACCGGTCCACTGGACAAGAAGACCGGCACCTCGACGATCAAATGCAAGCTTCGATAGCCGTTCGACTTGGGCGTGGCCACATAATCCTTGACCTGCAGGACGGTGAGATCGTCCTGTCGGATGAGCGCATCGCGGACCAGGTAGACGTCCGAGGTGAACGAACAGGTGACCCTGACCCCGGCGATGTCGGTGATCTCGGCGCGAATGTCCTCGAAGCGAGGCTCGCACTTCTTGCGCGCGATCTTGTCGAGGACACTCTCCGGCGTCTTGAGCCGGCTCGTCACATGCTCGATCGGATTGTATTTCTGCAGATGCTTGAACTCCTGCTGCAAGATCGAGACCTTGGTCGTCACCTCATCCATGCCGAACTTGTACGCGAACATGAATCGCGAAAACTCGTCGCGCAGCGCCTGGAACTCCTCGAGCGCGGAATCGGACACGGCTTCGAGGGCAGGACTCATACCTCCAGGATGCCTGATCGGCCCGCTGCCGCCCGTATTGCCTGCTCGGCCACCTTTCGGTACCGCAGAAACTGATCCGGTCCTTCGGGAAAAGTCCGTCAGATTCGTGCGTTCCACCGGGTAGAAGGGCAGCCCGCACCTTCGTCGGACATGTCGGTCATAGGAGAAATCATGAGCGTGGACAACCTGGTAGATCTCGGTAGGACAGGGCTCGACGAGCTGGTGCCCTCGCGCTACGCGCTGAAGGTCGGCGATATCGACGTGATGGTCATCAGTGACGGGGTGCTGCCGATCACCGCGTCCACGATGGCCACCAACGTCGCGCCCTCGGACTTGTCGACCTGGCTCAAGGAGGAGTTCCTGCCGCCGGAGATCATCGACTGGCCGCTGAACGTCGCCGTGGTGCGCACCGCAGGCAAGACCATCCTCATCGATTCCGGGCTGGGCACCGAGTTCCCGGACTTCCCGCGGGCCGGGCAGTTGGCCATGCGCCTGGATGCCGCCGGGATCGATCCCGCGTCGGTGACCGACGTTGTGCTCACCCACCTACACATGGACCATATCGGCGGACTGCTGGTCGACGGTCTGCGCGGACGGTTACGCCCCGATCTGCGCGTGCACCTGGCCGCCGCGGAGGCCGAGTTCTGGGAGAAGCCCGACTTCTCCCGCACCGTCATGCCCGGGCCGATCCCCGATGTGCTCCGGCGGACGGCCACCCAGTTCCTGGACCTGTACCGCGGCCAGCTGCGGCCGTTCGAGACCGAGTACGAGGTGGCGCCCGGCGTGCTGTTGCGCCGCACCGGCGGTCACACTCCGGGCCACAGCATCGTGCGCATCGCATCCCGCGGCGAGGCGCTGACCTTCGCCGGTGACGCAGTGTTCCAGCCCGGGTTTGACAACCCCGAATGGCAGAACGGTTTCGAACACGACCCCGAGGAGTCGGCCCGGGTCCGCATCCGGCTGCTGCAGGAGCTGGCGGCCAGCGGGGAGGCACTGGTGGCCACCCACCTGCCGTTCCCGTCGGTGTGCCATGTGGCGGCCGCCGGTGGCGCGTTCCGATTCATCCCCGCCACCTGGGATTACTGACGCGGCAGCAACATCGCCGGGTGCGTGCCACCCGGCGATGTGGCCGGCAGGTGAACATTTGGACTCGCCCAACGCGTCGGTTTCGACCGGTACCCCGGCGGGGTACATGGCTGCCATCGGCGTTCACAGGGCGCCGCACCCACGAGCCAGAGGCGCCACTCATGATTCCTTTCATCTGCACCAGCTGCGGACACTTCGACATCGACTCTGCGGACTGCTCGTCCTGCGCGCAGGCGCCGGCCACGCAGAGCGTGAGTGATGCCGTCGCTTAACCGGTTGCACCGCCCGCGCACTGGGTAGCCAGACACCATGACCAACCCCGCGCCCGGCAGTGCCTCCTTCGATGTCGTGATCGTCGGCGGCGGCAACGCCGGGATCAGCGCGGCCGCGCGGCTGCGGCGCAAAGGCATCACCGATGTGGCGATCGTGGAGCCCCAGGCGGTGCACACCTACCGGCCGCTGCTGTCCTATGTCGGCGCCGGGCAAGTCGCACAGTATGCCGCCGAACGCACACAACGTTCGGTCACCCCGACCGGATGCACATGGGTGCAGGACACCGCCGTCGCGGTCGATCCCGTTCAGCGGATCGTCACGACGGCAACCGGCGCGGCGTTGCACTACCGCGATCTGATTCTCGTGCCCGGTCTCGAGGTCGACGATGACGCGCTGCCCGGGGTGTCGTCGGCCATCGACACCGACACCGTGACGAGCAACTACCTGGACCACGCCGAGAAAACCTGGCGGCTCATCCAGACACTGCCCAACGACGGGCGCGCGATCTTCACGGTGCCGCGTCCCCCGGTGAGCTGCACCGGCACCACACTCAAACCGCTGTTCCTCGCCGCGGCGCACTGGGCCAGTGTCCGGCGCAGCGTCCACATCACCCTGGTCATCGACCGGCCGACCCTCGTCGGGGTCAGCGGTGTGGATGACAGACTGCGCAGACGCCTCGGTGAGCTCGGCGTCGACACCCTGTACGACACGTCGGTCACCGGGCTGCATACCGACCAAGGCCACATCACCGTCGTCGACAAGAGTGGCGAGAATCGCCGGCTCGGCTACGACATGCTGCACCTCGTGCCACCCTTTCGCGGACCCCGCTGGCTGGCCGAATCCGGATTGGCGCACAACACTTCCCATGGACTGGTCGATAACAGTCCCTACACGCTGCGGCACCGCACCCATGACACGGTATGGGCCGCCGGGGACGCCGCCACCGTCGAGACGGATCCCTCCGGTGGTGCGCTGCGACGCCAGATCGCCGTCTTGGTCGACAATCTCGTCGCGGCCCGCCGCGGTGACAGCACAGCTGCCACCTATGACGGGTACACCGTGGCGCCTATCGCCACCGACGCACACACGCTGATCGCCGCCGAGTTCGACCGCAGCGGGGCATCGGCCTCCGCGCTGCCGTCATTTCTCGACCCGTACAAGCCACGCCGCAGCGCCTGGGCCTTCGACCGCTACGGTCTGCCACAGATCTACTGGAACTTCATTTTGAAGGGCCGTCTATAAACCGAAATCGAAGCACTGGCCCGGCACAGGTGCCGCGCGGCAGCACCTCCGCGGCGCGCACGATCAGCTGACGACGAAGGACACGTCGCCGACACCGTCGATCCCGCCGCGCACCTGCTGCCCGCGGCCGATGGGTCCGACGCCGGCCGGGGTGCCGGTCATGATGAGGTCACCCGGGCGCAGGGTGATCGACTTCGACAGGTGCGCAATGACATCGGCGACCGGCCAGATCTGGTCGGCGAGGTCACCGTCCTGGCGCAGATCGTCATCGACGGAAAGCCAGATCCGACCGTTCCCCGGATCGACGGACTCGGCGGGGACCAGTTCGGAGATCGGGCCGGACGCGTCGAAACCCTTGGCCAGATCCCACGGGCGGCGCGCCTGCTTCGCCACATCCTGCAGATCGCGTCGGGTGAGGTCGACACCGACGCCGTAACCCCAGACGGACAACCTGCACCACGAGATCGAACTCGTGGTGCAGGTTGTCCGTCTGGGGCGGGTACGGCAGCTGATGCGGCGATCCGCCGTCGTAGCCTTCGGCCGCGGTGAACACGGCGTCGGCGGGTTTGGTGAAGTAGAACGGCGGCTCACGGTCCGGATCGTGGCCCATCTCGCGGGCATGGTCGGCGTAGTTGCGGCCCACGCAGTACACCCGGCGGACCGGAAAGCGCTCCGCGGATCCGGCGATGGCCAGTGTCGTCGTGGTGATCGGAAGCATTGGGCCAGCCTAATAGCGGTCGATTGCACCGCGTGTTCTCCGGGTAGCCGGTGACCAACGCCGCGTCGATGACAAGGAGGCTCCCGTGCCACCTGAACACAGGGTGACCACTGAAGGACTCGGTGCGTGGGTGATCAAATGCAACCCCCGCAAGACTGCCGTGGCGCCCATGCGCGCGGCCGGGGAGGCGAAAGCCTCGTGGTGTGTTGCCGACAACTACCGTTCGCGGCTCATCGAGCCAGGCCACCGAGTGCTGTTCTGGGTAACGGCACACCCGCGGCGCGGGATCTGGGGCGCCGGCCGGATCGATGGCGATCTGACAACGGACGACGGGACTCTGCACGTTCCGGTTCGCATTCCGTTGTTCGCCGAACCGGTCACGGCCGCAGAACTGGGCGCGGTGCCAGGACTGGGCTCGATGGAAGTCTTTCGCGCGCCACAGCAATCCAACCCGTCCTGGGTCAGCACCGCCGAGTGGGCACTGATCGAGCCCTTGCTGCCGTTCCCATGACAGACCGCCGATCCTTTACCCCGACAGCAGTTGCGGAACACCGCGATCAGCTGCGTGCGGTGAGCCGAACCGGCAGCGAGTCGATTCCGATGCCGACGTTGTGGACCGGGCCGCCACCATCCCAGACCGCGGGACCGGCGAGTTCGATATCGTAGCCGGCCGCGATCGCGCCGAGCACCACCTGCACCTCCTTGCGGGCGAGGTTGGCGCCCAGGCAGTAGTGCACGCCGCCTCCGCCAAAGGACAAGTGCGGGTTGGGCGTCCGGTGGATGTCGAACCGGAACGGGTCCTCGAACACGGTGTCGTCCCGGTTGCCCGACGGGTACCAGAACAGCACGCGGTCGCCGGCCTTCACATCCTGTCCGCCGATGGTGACATCACAGGTGGCGGTGCGCCCGAAGAACAGCACCGGACTCGACCAGCGCAGCGCTTCGTCGGCGGCGGTCAGCGCCAGATCCGGGTTCGCCCGCAACTCGGCCAGCTGTTCAGGATGCTCGATCAGCGCAATGAGCCCTTGCGCCAAGGCGTTACGGGTGGTCTCGCTGCCCGCGATGGACAGGATGATGAAGAACATCTCGAGCTCGAAACCGTCGAGTTTGCCGGCGAGCTTGGTCCATACGTCATCGGTCGGGTGCGCGCGTTTGTCGGCGGTGAGCCGCTGCGCGTACTCGAAGAGCTCGACCTGCAGTCCCAGCCGGTCCGCCTCGGTATACCCGTTGTACGGGTTACCCGTGCGCAGGAGCAGGTCGATCCGCTCGAACACCCAGCGCCGGTCATGCTCGGGAATGCCGACGATATCGGCGATCAGGTGCATCGGCACCTGATAGGCGATGTCACTGACGAAGTCGCAGGTATCGCCGGCGGCGGCCGCCAGGATCTCGGCGGTCCGGGTGGCGATGCGCTGCTCGAGCCTGCCGATCATCCGGGGCGTGAACTCCGAGGTGATGATCTTGCGCATCTCCGCCTGATCCGGCGGGTCCATCGACACCAGAGTTCGTCCGGCGGACAGCAGCGGATTGGCCTCCATCATCGGCCCGCCGCGTGCCTCGAACGTCTTCCAGTCGCGATTGGCCTGCTGGATCTCCGGATGGGTCACGATGGACCAGAACGGAATTGACGGTATGGCGGGGCGGCCCTCGACGGCGAGGTGCCGGTGTACCGGACCGCGGGCGCGCAGCTCGGTGAAAAGCTCATGCGGGAAACCGTTGGTGTAGAGCTGCGGGTCGGTGAGATCGACATCCAGAACGTGGGTCACGATTTCTCCTCTGCTGAACAGCTGTGGACGGCTTGGCGGATCAGCGCGCGGACGGCGGCGGCATCGGCGGCCTCTCCGAGCAGCAGCCGCCGATACACGAGGCCGCCGGTGAGCATGTCCACCAGCGCGTCGGCGTCGGTGGCCTCCGGGATGTCACCGCGCACGCGCGCACGTTCCACCGCATTGATGCCCTGCTGCCGGCACAACCCTGCGAAGGTGCGGACCGTGGAACGGATCGACTCGTCGTTGGCGGCTTCGGCGAGCAGCGACGGCAAGATCGCGGCGAGCTCGGGCTGGGTCAGCATCTCGGCGATCGGGAGCAGCGCGGCGAACAGATCGTCGACAAAGGACCCGGTGTCCACCCCGTCGGACGGCTGAGTGATGGACGTGGCGACGTACTGAAACAGCTCGTACTTACTCGACCACCGGCGGTAGATCGAGGCACGCCCGACGCCGGCGCGGGCGGCGATGCCTTCGATGGTGGCGCCGCCCCATCCCTTGGCGGCCGTCTCGGTGATCGTGGCCTCGACGATCACCGCGTCCAGCCGGTCATCACGGGGTCGGCCGCGCGCCTTACGGACAGTAGGTGTGCTCGTTGTCACACCCTGATACTGAACCAGTTAGTTCCGGAATTCAAGAGTCTCGTAATAAAGACCGTTCTGAGCCCATGGGACGCGAAGGAGAAAATCAGCGGGTCGGGTTGGCGGGCTCCGTCGTGGAGATGAACTCGTCGAGTAGCTCGATCACCTTTTCAGGGGCTTCGACCTGAGCGAAATGCCCGACACCCGGCAGGATTTCGAGGCGGCAGTCCGGACGAGCCTCCAACGCCGCGTAGGCGTGGTCGACCGGGATGATCTTGTCGTCCTCGCCCCAGATTGCGAGTATCGGTAAACCTTCGCGCAGATTCAGCCGGTTCAGAGCACTCACGGCCTGGCCGCGATAATCGACCACCGAACGCAGGGTCCGCAGGAACGCCTGACGCGTCTCACCGTCCCCAAACGACGAGTACGCGCTCCACATTTCCGCTCCCCGCGGGGAGCGCAACCCGGCCGAACTCAGCCAGGACTTCACGGCGTCACCGGCCCGCAGCACCGGTGACGGTGCTATCACCGGCATCACGAACTCGGCTCCCGGCGCTGCGAGCAGGCGCAGAATCAATCCCACATCGGGACCAAGTCCGCCACTGCTGATGAGCACGAGCCGGCGACAATAGTCGGGATGCTGATAGAGGAACTGCATCGCGACGCCGCCGCCCAGGGATTGGCCGACCACGGTCGCCGATTCCACGCCGAGTTCGTCGAGCAGATCCCGTAGGCCGACCGCGAAGGCACCCAGCGAGTAGTCGGTGCGGGGCTTGGACGACTGACCATGGCCGAGCAGATCAGGGGCGATGACCCGGTATTTCTTGGCAAGTTGCGGCAATACGGCGCGCCAGGTCTGCGCGCTGCCCGCCATTCCGTGAATCAACAACAGGACTTCGTCGCCGTCACCCTCGTCCACGACCGCTTGTCGCATGCCATGAATCTCGATGAACTTCGGTTCGATCACTGCAGCTCCCACCCGTCGACCTCTAAGCCTACTGATGGGTAACTTCACGTGACAACCGGTCAGCCAGCCGACACCGCCACCACGACCTTGTCGCCCCGGCGCTGGGCCGCCGCGCGGAAGGCCTCCCCAGCCCGATCCAGGCCATACCGCCCGGTGACCAGCGCATCGAGGTCCACCCCGCAGGCAGCCAGGGCGATGGCACGCGGATAGGTGTCCTTCATCCGGCGGACCATCGCGAACGTCAGGCCCTTACGCCGTGCCGCCGCGGCCGGAAACGACGACTGATCCTCGGACGGGATGCCCGCGAGCGCCACCCGTCCACCCGGGCGGATGGCGGCCACCGCGCTGGCGATCCCGGCATCGGTCCCGGCCAGCTCGATCACCACATCGACTCCGCGTCCGCCGGTGGCGTCCAGAGCCTCAGCGGCGCCCTCTGCCGGTGACCATGCAGCATCGGCCCCGTTTCGCAGGGCCGTGGCCCGCCGGTGCACGAGGGGTTCGGTCACGAAAACCCGTGACGCACCGGCGCGCAGCGCCACCTGGACCGCGAGGACACCGATCGGGCCTGCACCGACCACCAGAACGTCGGCCCCCGGACGCAGGTGGCTCACGTCGACCGCGTGGATGGCCACACCGAGGGGTTCCAGCAGCGCCCCCGCATCGTCGCTGAGCTCATCGGGTAGCGGATGCAGCAGGCGGTCCGGCCACACCAGATACTCCTGCAGCGCACCGTCCAGCGTGCCGTGCCCGGCGAACTGCACTGTGGGGCAGAGGTTGTGGTGACCGGCGAGGCACAGTTCGCAGGATCGGCACGGGATGGCCGGATCGACCGCGACACGCCGGCCCGCGTATGGGCCGGTGACGGCCCGCGCTGCGAACTCGTGGCCGGGCACCACGGGGTGCTCGATCCGGTTCTCCCCGATACCGCCATCGGTGAACCAGTGCAGATCCGAACCGCAGATGCCCACCGAGGTCACCGCGAGCAGCGACCATCCCGGCGGGGCGTCACCAGGATCGCCTTCGGTGGCGACCCGCAGGTCACCGACCGCGTGCAGGCGTGCGGCGATCACAGCCCGGCGGCCACGTGGTGATAGACGTCGTTCCATCGAAGTTCGTGCTGGAAGTTGCGCACCGTCGTGGAGTCGTCGATGACGAGCAGTTCGGTGTCGGTCATCGACGCGAAGTCCTCGATCACCTCGGTGCCGACAGCGGTGGTCAGCACGGTGTGGTGCGGTGCGCCGGCCATCAGCCAGGCTTCCGCCGAGGTCGACCAGGACGGCAACGGTTCCCAGACTGCGCACGCCACCGGCAGATTCGGCAGTTCTTCTGCCGGCTCGATGACGTGAACCTCATTGGCCACCAGCCGGAATCGGCTACCCATATCGCAGATCCCGATGATGACGGCATCGGCGGGCGCCGCGGTGAATCGCAACCGCACCGGATCGTCGCGATCGCCGATCGACAGCGGGTGGACCTCCAGGGTCGGGGTCGCTGCGGCGATGCTGGGGCACACCTCGAGCATGTGCGCGCCGAGAATGCGCTCACGCCCGGGTGTCAGATCGTAGGTGTAGTCCTCCATGAAGGAGGTGCCGCCGGGCAGGCCCTCGGCCATCACCTTCACGGTGCGCAGCATCATCGCGGTCTTCCAGTCGCCCTCGCCGCCGAACCCGTAACCGTCGGCCATCAGTCGCTGTACCGCCAGACCCGGCAGTTGGCGGAGCGCCCCGAGATCTTCGAAGTTGGTGGTGAACGCGTGGAATCCGCCCTCGGTCAGGAATTTCCGCAGACCCAGTTCGATCTGGGCACCGTCGCGCAAGGAGGCGTGCCGGTCTCCGCCGGCCACCAGGTCGGGATCGACCCGGTAGGTGTGTTCGTATTCGCGCACCAGTTTGTCGATATCGCCCGGCGCCACCTGCGCGACGGCGTCGACGAGGTCGTTGACGCCGAAGGCATCGATCGATGCGCCGAAATGGGCTTCCGCCTCGACCTTGTCGCCCTCGGTGACCGCGACACCGCGCATGTTGTCGCCGAACCGCGCGACCTTGAGCGTGGACAGCTCGGCGGTGCCCAGTGCCGCACGTGCCCACGACCCGATCCGCACCTGGGTCCTCGGATCGCTGACGTGCCCGGCGATCGTCTTTCGCGACGTCGACAACCGGGACTGGATATAGCCGAACTCGCGGTCGCCGTGGGCGGCCTGGTTGAGGTTCATGAAGTTCATGTCGATGGTCTGCCAGGGCAACTCGACACCGAACTGGGTGTGCAGATGCAGCAACGGTTTACGCAACGACTTGAGCCCGCGGATCCACATCTTCGCCGGAGAGAAGGTGTGCATCCAGGCGATGACACCGACACATTCCGGTGCGGTATTGGCGTCGCTGAGCACACGGGCGATCTGTTCGGAATCGGTGACGACGGGGACCCAGCGCACCTCGACCGGGATCTCGGCACTGCCATCGAGTCGTTCGGCGATCTGGCGTGACTGGTCGGCAACCTGGTCGAGGACATCGGGTCCGTACAACGATTGACTGCCGGTGATCAGCCATATCTGGCTGGTGGCGAGTCGGGACGCGATCATGGGTTCTCCTGGTGGACGTCGGACATCTGTTCGTTCTGGCCGTATACGTTCTGGTAGCGGTCGAAGAGCGCGGTCACGTCGGCAGCGTCGATGGGCGGCGCGGCGCCGAGTTGCCTGCTGATGTGCACGGTGCGGGCCACGTCTTCGACCATGACGGCGGCCTTGACGGCATCACGCGCGGTCCGGCCGATGGTGAAGGGACCGTGGTTACGCATCAGCACCGCCGGGGATCGACTGTCCCGCAACACCTCCACGATGCCACGCCCGATCGAGTCATCACCGATCAGGGCGAACGGGCCGACCGGGACCTCGCCGCCGAATTCGTCGGCGGCCATGGTGAGCACACACGGGATCGGCTCGCCGCGTGCGGCCCAGGCGGTGGCGTAGGTGGAGTGCGTGTGCACCACCCCGCCGACCTCGGGCATGTGCCGGTACACGTATGCGTGGGCGGCGGTGTCCGAGGACGGTGCCAGCGCGCCGTCGACCAGATTGCCGTACAGGTCGCAGACCACCATGTCCTCGGCGCGCAGTGAGGCGTACTCGGCTCCTGAGGGCTTGATGACCATGAGGTCGCGCCCTGGCACCCGCGCCGAGACATTGCCTGCGGTCCAGATCACCAACTCGTACCGGGTCAACAGGGCGTGCAGATCGCACACCTGTTGGCGCAGTTCAGCAATGACGTGGTCGATATCCGAGGTGATGGTCATCGGATGGCTCCTACCGTTTCCGGGGTTCCGATACGCCGGAGCCGGCGCATCATGTCGTTGCCGCGACCGAACCACTCGTAGGCCGCGACGTATTCGCGGTAGAGCCGGTCGTAGGCCGCGACGTTGTGCGCGATGGGTAGATAGGCGTTGCGGGTCCGCGTGCCCATGTACCGGGCGGCCGCGCTCACATCGGCGTACGCACCCGCCGCGACCGCGGCGTGAATCGCGGACCCCAGCGCGGGCGCCTGCTCCGACGGCACCGTCGACAGCGGCAACCCCACCACATCGGCATAGATCTGCATCAGGAGTTCGTTCTTCAGCAACCCTCCGGCGACCACGAGTTCGTCGATGCGCACACCTGAGGCGACGAACGTCTCCACGATCATCCGGGTGCCGAATGCGGTGGCCTCCAACAACGCCCGATACATATCGACACACGTGGTGTGCAGGGTCTGTCCGATCATGACGCCGGACAGCTCGTGATCGACCAGCACCGATCGGTTGCCGCTGTGCCAGTCCAGCGCCACCAGGCCGTGTTCTCCCACCTGCTGGTGGCCGGCCAACTCGGTGAGGTGGGCGTGCAGCGACACCCCCAGCCGACGGGCCTCGACGTGGTAACTCTCAGGCACGCAGTTCTCGACGAACCAGCCGAAGATGTCGCCGACTCCGGATTGCCCCGCCTCGTAGCCCCAACTGCCCGAGGAGATCCCGCCGTCGACGACGCCGCACATGCCCGGGACGTCGCGCAGCACGTCGGAATTCACCACATGACAGGTCGATGTGCCCATGATGGCGACCAGCTGCCCGATATCGAGCGCATCGGCCGCCGCGACCGTCACGTGCGCGTCGACGTTGCCCACCGCGACCGGGATGCCCACCGGCAAACCGGTCCACGCCGCGGCCTGCGCGGTCAGCGCACCCGCACGGTCACCGAGCCGGCCGATCGGGGCGTCGAGCCTCTCGGTCACGAAATCGCCGAATCCCGATCGCACCTCGGAGAGGAACTCCCGCGAGGGGTATCCGCCGTCCTGCCGGATGCCCTTGTAGCCCGCGCTACAGGCATTGCGCACATAGGTGCCGCACAGTTGCCAGACGATCCAGTCGGCGGCCTCGACGAAGTGATCCATCGCCTGGTACACCTGCGGATCCTCATCGAAGATCTCCAGCCCCTTGGCGAACTCCCACTCACTGGAGATCAGCCCGCCGTACCGGGACAGCCACGGTTCACGGCGTTCGGCGGCAACGGCATTGATGCGATCGGCTTGCGGCTGCGGCGAATGGTGACGCCACAGCTTGCCGTAGGCGTGCGGACGATCCTCGAACTCCGCCAGCTGATACAGCGGTGTCCCGTCGCGGCGGACCGGCACCATGGTGCACGCGGTGAAGTCGGTGCCGATGCCGATGATATCGGCAGGATCGACACCCGATTTCGCGACGGCCTGGGGAACGGCGCTGCGCAACACATCCAGATAATCCTCGGGAACCTGTAACGCCCACTGTGCCGGCAGGCGGATCGTGCTACCGGGCAACGTGTCGGTGACGACCCCGTGCCGGTAGGGATGCTCGGCGGAGGCGAGCTGGTGACCGTCGCTGACCCGCACCACCAGGGCCCGCCCGGACAAGGTCCCGAAATCGACGCCAACCGTGTACTTTTCGGTGCTCATGCACTCTCCTGCGTCGTCGCGGTGCTGTCGCGGATGATCAGTTCGGGGGAAAGCAGGGGCACGTCGAGCGTCGATCCGTCCAACGTGGCCATCACCAGCTCGATCGCGCGTTGCCCGACGGCCTTGAAATCCTGCCGGATCGTCGTCAACGCGGGATTGAGGTATCCCGACTCGGGGATATCGTCGAATCCCACGACACTCACATCCTCGGGAACACGGAACCCGTTCTGCGTGAACGCGTGCAGTACGCCGATCGCCATCTGATCGTTGGCCACGAACACCGCCGTCGCCTCATTGCGCCGCACCAGTTCGCAGCCGATCTCATAGCCGCGGGCCGGCGTCCAATCCCCCGCCAACGACTCCCGCACCGCAAGGCCGTTGGCGCGCATGGCCTCCTCGTAACCGACGCGACGGCCCTTCGCCTCGGTCCAGGTCGGCGGGCCCGCGACATGATCGATGTCACGGTGACCGAGATCGATGAGGTGCTGGGTGGCTTGGCGCGCACCGTCGATCTGGTCGACGCCGACGCTGAGTCCGCGACCGGAGAGATCGCCTTCGACCACGATGAACGGCACGCCAGGGTCAGCGGCGTGCGCAACAGCAAGAGCATCCTCCTGTGCGGCGATCATCACGATCGCCTCCACCGATTGGCGGGCCAGGTGGTCCAGGGAATCGTGCAGCGCGTCCGGTGTCAGGTCGACCAGCGGCACCATGCTGGAGAAGTAGCCGGCCGCACGAGCAGCTTCCTCGACCGACCGCTGGATGCTCGACGGCCCGTACAGCGCATCGTTGGTGCCGACGATGCCGATGATCCTGGAGCGCCGGGTCACCAGGGCGCGCGCCGCGGTGTTGGGCCGGTATCCGAGCTCGGAGATCGCCTGTTCGACCCGCTCCTTGGTGGCGGGCCGAATACTGGGTGAGCCGTTGATCACCCGTGACACCGTCTGGTGGCTGACGCCGGCAAGACGTGCGACATCGGCCATGACCGGTTTGCCGGGTATCGGTTGATTGGGCTGACTGCTCATCCGGTCTTCCTCACCACTAGACGCTGCACGAGAACGAATACCAGCAGCAGGCCGCCGGTCATGATGCGCGTCCAGTACGAATCGAGGTTCGCGGCCGTGACGAACGTCTGGATGGTACCGAGCACCAGCACCCCGATGACGGATCCGAGCACGAAACCCACACCGCCGGAGAGCAGTACGCCACCGATCACCGCGGCGGCGATCGCGTCGAGTTCCAGCCCGATGCCGTTGAGGCTGTACCCGGAGAGTTTCTGCACGGCGAGCAGCAGACCGGCCACCGCCGCGCACAGCCCGCTGATGGCGTACACCGATACGTTGGCCCGGGCTGCGTCGAGCCCCATCAGCTGGGCCGACTGCCGGTTCCCGCCGACCGCGTACACGGTGCGACCGAATCGGGTCTTGTGCAGCACGTACGCGCCGACCGCCACGGCGGCGAACGCGATGATGACGGTCCAGCGGATGAACTTGTCGTCATAGAGGTACACGTAGTTGAGCCCGAAGGCACGCAGCGCGGGATCCCTGATGGGCAGTGAATCCACGCTCAGCACGTAACACAGTCCACGGGCCAGGAACATCCCGGCGAGCGTCGCGATGAACGGCTGCACATCGAAGTATTCGATGACCAGTCCCATCATCAGACCGAGGGTGGGGCCCGTCACCAGCACCACCCCCACGGCCAGCGGCATGGGCCAGCCGGCTTGCAACGTGGTCGCCAGGATCACGGTGGACAGCGCGACCACCGCACCGACGCTGAGATCGATCCCGCCGGTGAGGATCACGAAGGTCATACCGACGGCCAGCACGATCAGGTAGGCGTTGTCGACGAGCAGATTCAGGAATACCTGTGCGGGGCTGGCGAATTCGTAGCGGGCGATGACCGCCACGAACAGCACGATGAACAGCACCAGCGAGGCAAGGGGTGACAGGTAGCGCCCACGGGCGCGCCGGATCAGTTCGGCGCCGACGGCGCGCGGTCGCATGGCGGTCTGAATGCTCATTTGGTCACCACCACCGGGGCGCGTGGCGCTGAGATCGACGGCAGATCAGATGAATTCGGCACCGTGGTCGGGGGGTCGATGGTTTTCGGGAGCCGAGGTGTCCGACGCCGGGACAGCAGCGCACGGAACTTCGGGGCCTGCAGCAGGCATACGATGACCACGACCAGGGCCTTGAACACCAGCGTGGTCTCCGGGGTGATACCCGCCGTGTAGACGGTGGTGGTCAACGTCTGGATGATCAACGCGCCGAGGATTGTTCCGGTCAGGCTGAATCGCCCACCCAGCAGCGATGTTCCACCGATCACCACGGCCAAGATGGCATCCATTTCGATCCACAGCCCGGCATTGTTGGCGTCGGCCGCGGAGATGTTCGACGCGATCATCAGACCGGCGACACCGGCGCACAGCGCGCTGAACACGTAGACCGCGAAGACGATGGAGCGGTGACGCACGCCGGCCAGTCTGCTCGCTTCGGGATTGATGCCCACCGATTCCAGCAGCATGCCCAGGGCGGTGCACCGGGTCAGCAGGGCCACCAACGCGAACACCGACAGGCTCACCAGAATCGCCACCGGTAACCCGAACGCGTACCCCGCTCCGAGGATCTTGAACGGCGAGCTGGTCACCGTGACGATCTGGCCGTCGGTAACCAGCAGCGCGATGCCGCGGCCGGCCGTCATCAGCACCAGGGTCGCGATGATCGGTTGGATGCCGCAGACCGAGACGAGCACCCCGTTCCACAACCCCAGTGCCACCGCCACACCCAGCGCGATCGCCATCGCGGTGATGACGGTGCCGGCACTGCCCGGGTCCGCGGAGGCTGCGATGTGGGCGCAGGCCAGTGCGCCGCTGATCGCCACGACCGCGCCCACCGACAGATCGATGCCACGAGAGGCGATCACC
>JBPPMV010000185.1:0-4369 GCA_051306235.1 Mycobacterium sp.
GGCGGCGGCTACGGCGGCGACTCGGACTGGATTCACGGAGTCTGGAAGGGCGAGAAGTTCACCGAGCGGCTCACCTACGATATGACCGATCCGGCGATCATCGGCCGGGCCGGTTTCGGCGTCATCGACCACGTCGGCCGGGCGGTCTGCACTTCAGCGCACGCCGCCCCTGTGGAGGGCTGGGGCCTTTTCGAGCACGGTGCGCTGGGTCGGCATGACCCGTCGGGGTTCGCCGACTGGCTCACCGTCGCCCCCTGACTCTGCCCCGCGATATCAGGACAGTGCCGCCCAGAACAATGCGGCGGCGGCCACTGCCTCCACCAGGCAGTAGAACCAGTTCGGGTAGAACGATGTCCGGTCGCCGAGCACCGCGGAGACCAGTCGCCCGGCAGCCATCCCGGCCAATGCGACACCGACGGTGAGCAGGATGCCGGTGCGCACCTGCTCCGGCGCGATCGCCGCGTACCCGAGCACCCCCGCGATGCCGACGCCGAAACCCCCATACACCGCACGGACTTCGGCACGCTGCGCGTCGGATCCCAGGGTGAATCCGAAGGGGCGCAGCATCGTCGCCGGCGCGGCCAGCGCGTACAGACCCATGCCGAGGAAGAACACCCCGACGATGACGATCACTGCTGTGACCACGGTAGCCTCCTGATCAGTTGACGAGGAGTCCAGCATGTCGCCCCGACCCAGCACTGCGCTTCCACAAACCTGCTATCCCGCGGTGTGGCTGTGGCCGGGTCAGGCCCTCTACTCCGGCCCCGGTCTCGGCCTGGAGCCGCACTCCGGTTCGGTGTGGTGCCTGGTCGTCGGTGTGGACGGACCGTTCACGGTGCGGGTCGGCGCGCAGCGCATCGAGGCGCGCACCGCACTGATACCGCCGCGGTTGGTGCACCACCTGACCATCACGGGGTCCTTGGTGTCCTGTTACCTCGATCCGGCCTCGCAGCGATCCACCTCCTGCCGCGCGCAGTTCGACGAGTTCCGCGGTGACATCGGTATCAACCACTCCGCGGAACCTGCCCTGCTGACCCCGCCCACCGACGATATGGGCGCGCTGCGCTGGCTCGATACCGCGGCGCCCTCGGATGTTCAGACGATCGACCCGCGAATCGAGCTGGCCGCCAAGCAGATCCGCGACGACCCGGCGGCCGCGGTATCGGCGGCAGATCTCGCCGCCGCCGTGGGTTTGTCCGAATCCCGGTTCCTGCATCTGTTTCGGCAGGAGATCGGGTCCAGCCTGCGGCGCTACCGGCTGTGGAGCCGTTTGATGCGGGCGGGCGCGCAGATCGCCGCCGGGGCGAACCTCACCACCGCCGCGGTGGAGGCCGGTTTCGCCAGCCCGTCGCATCTGGCCGACCGGTTCAAGACGACGTTCGGGTTGTCGGCGACCCAACTCCTCGCGACGGGCCTGACGATCCGGACGCCCTGAGCTCAGCCCGCGACGGTGCGCAGACTCCGTTCTGTGGGCGGCGTGTCGGCCTCAGACACGCTCGCTCGCGGGGAAGCCGCAGCGGCCTGGACCCGGCCGAACACCATCGACTCCTCGATCCGGTCGAAACGGTGCTCGACCACGTCCAGCGCATAGTTGTGCCGCACATTCCACGGTCGGCGGGTGCCCGATTTGGGTAGTGCACGCGGTGACCGCTTGACGTAACCGGCGTCGAGATCGAAGGTCGGCTTCTCCGGCATGACGGTCGAACCCAGGTGCGGGTAGGCGCGGGTGTACCCGTGAGAATCCATATAGGCCAACAGTTTGGCCACTGCACGTGCGGTCATGTCGGCGCGCAACGTCCAGGACGCGTTGGTGTAACCGACGCACCAGGCCATGTTGGGCACGTCCTCGAGCAGGTGCTCCTTGTAGACGAAGCGGTCGGTGGGGTCAATACGCTCACCGTCGACGTGCACCTCGATCCCGCCGAGTGACTGCAGCTGCAGACCGGTCGCGGTGACGATGATGTCGGCGTCCAACCGCCCGCCGGAGGTCAGTACGATGCCGTCGGCGTCGATGCGCTCGATGTGGTCGGTCACCACCTCGGCACGGCCCGCACTGATGTCCTCGAACAGGTCGCCGTCGAGCACCAGACACATCCGCTGATCCCACGGGTTGTAACGCGGTTTGAAGTGCTCGTCGACCGGATAGCCCGCGGGCAGTTCCGCGGTGTTGGCGCGGCGGATCATGCCGCGCCCGATCCGCGGAGCCTTGCGGAAGAACATGTACAGCAGGAAGTGGTACCAGGCATTACGGAACCGCACCACTTGGTGGGACAGTTTGCGCGGCAGCACCTTCCGCACCGCCTGCATCGGCTTGGGTACCGCGGGCATCGACATCATGTACGTCGGCGAGCGCTGCAGCATGGTCACGTGAGCGGCCGTATCGGCCAGCGCGGGCACCAGACTGATGGCGGTCGCGCCGCTGCCGATCACGACCACCCGCTTACCCGCGTAATCGAGGTCCTCCGGCCAGAACTGCGGGTGGACGACGGTCCCGGCGAAGGTGTCGATACCGGGGAACTCCGGGGTGTGCGGTTTGTCGTAGTCGTAGTAGCCGGTGCCGAAGAACACGAACCGGCACCGGTGGCTGATCGCGACGCCGTCCTGCTCGGCGTGCACCGTCCAGGTGTCGGTCGCCGAATCCCAGTTCACCTTCGACACCCGGGTGTCGAAGCGGATGTGCCGGTCGATGCCGTTCTTGCGGGCCGTGGTGGTCAGGTACTCGCGGATATCGTCGCCGTCGGCAACATGCTCACGGCGCGTCCACGGTTCGTACGGGTAGCTCAGCGTGAAGATATCGCTGTCGGATCGAATCCCCGGGTAGCGGAACAGATCCCAGGTGCCGCCGATGCGCTGGCGCCGGTCCAGGATGGTGTAGCTCAGCCCCGGATTGCGCTGATGGATGCGATAGGCGGCGTTGATGCCCGAGATACCCGCCCCGATGATGAGAACATCGCTGAATTCGGGTTCAGCCATCGGACAACCTCCTTGTGGTCCTGCCTCGTACCACCCACCATAGGTCGTCAGGTGCGCAGCTCGTCAACGATCTGCGCGAGCAGTTCCACCTCGATGGGTCCGGGCTGGTAGATGCAGATCCGATCCGAGATGCCCGCGACCCGATCGCGGATGTGGGCCGCCACTTCGGCCGGGCTGCCGCATGCGGCGATGGTGTGCAGCACCTCGTCATCGATGAGCGCCCCCATCTCCGACCATCGGCCCTGCTTGGACAGCGCATTGAGCTCGGGCTGCAGGTCCCCCCAGCCGTGGATGTCGAGGATCGGCTTGTAGGCCGGCGTCGACCCGTAGAACGCCAGCAACTGGCGGGTGGCGGCGTGATCGGGGTTGGTGTCGGAGCTGACCGACACGATGATCTCGGGCACGATCGCCAGGTCGGAACGGGTGCGGCCACCCGCGGCCAGACCCTCTTCGACCGCGGCCATGGTGACCTCGTGCAGGAATTTCTTGTTGCCGAACGGCATGACCAGGAGACCGTCGGCGTGCTGGGCGGTGGCCTTGGTCAGCCGCGGACCCAGAGCGCCGACGTAGATGGGCGGCGGGCCGTACGGATTGTCCCGCGGGGTGAAGGTCGGCGTCATCAGAGTGTGCCGGTAGTACTCGCCACGGAAATCCAGCCGCTCACCGGTCGACCAGGTGTTGAAGATCGCGCGCAACGCCGCGACGAGTTCGGTCATCCGGACCACCGGACGGTCGAACTCGGCGCCGAACCGCTTTTCGATCTGGGCGCGGATCTGGGTGCCCAGCCCGAGGGTGAACCGCCCCTTGGTCAGGATCTGGAGGTCGATCGCCTGGTGCGCCAGATGAATCGGGTTGCGCGGGAATGCGATCGCCACATTGGTCATCAGGTCCAGGCCACCGACCGTGGAGGCCAGCGTCAGCGGGGTGAAGACATCGTGCGGCCCCTCGAACGTGAACACCCCGCTGGCGCCCGCATCACGCAGCGCCTCGGTTCGTTCGACGGCCCCAACAGGTCCGAACAGTGCAGTCATCACCTTCACAGAGGCTCACCCTAGTGCGACACCGGAGCGAAAACGCACGCAATCGCATCGCGATTCGCCACACTGGGGTCCGTGACTGATGTGATCGTGGTGGGGGCCGGGTTCGCCGGACTGTCAGCGGCGCGTGAACTGACCAAGCGTGGGCACGACGTGGTGGTGCTGGAAGGCCGGGACCGGGTGGGGGGTCGTTCCTCCACGGTGACGGTGGCCGGGGTCCCCGTCGATCTCGGGGCGACGTTCATCGGCCCCACCCAGGACGCCGTCATCGCACTGGCCGCCGAACTGGGTTGTGGCACCGTGCCGACCTACAGCCGCGGCAAGAACCTCATCCGCTGGCACGGCAAGGTGCGCTCCTA